>DASSAY010000084.1:0-6440 GCA_035699185.1 Balneolaceae bacterium
CAATTTG
Source organism: Balneolaceae bacterium (assembly GCA_035699185.1). Lineage (GTDB taxonomy): Bacteria > Bacteroidota > Rhodothermia > Balneolales > Balneolaceae > Fodinibius. The sequence goes on from DASSAY010000084.1 coordinate 8, forward strand.
GGCTAACTACTCCGTCGCATCTTCCCGGATACCTTCCATCTCATCGGACAGAGAATCCAGTTTTTTCTGCTTTTGCTCCAGTTTTTGTTCGGCTTTTTCAATCTTTTCTTCTACTTCATCAAGAAGGCTGTTGCCGCTGTTCGAAGGCTTAAAATATGTTTTTGTTTCTTTGTACTGCAGTACTTCTTTTTCCAGGTTGCGCACTTCTTTTTCAACCTTTTTGAATTGCTTTCGCAGCTGCTGAATTTTATTGCGATCGCCTTTGCCAAGATCAGCCTTTGCTAATTCCCGGTCAAATTTATCACCCGATTTTGCTGCACGAAAACGATTATAAATCACATCGCACACTTCGCGGTACTGTTTCCACATCTTATTTTTCTGCTTGATGGGAACGTAACCGGCATCCTTGAACTTTTCCTGCAAGCCTTTGGCAATATTTACCGCCTCAATAGGGTCTTCATGCTGTCCCAATTCGCGCAGCTTGTCCAGGATTTCCTGTTTTTCATTCAGGTTATCTTTCCGCTTCTCTTTGACTTCTTTAAAATGGTCGCGGCGGCGGTCATAGAAAACATCCATCGCCCCTTTAAACTTTTTCCAGATCTTGTTGGATTTTTTCCGGCTCACAGGTCCCACTTTTTTCCAGCGGTCCATCAGGCTCTGCATTTGCGAATGCCCCTTCTCGAAATCATCCGTGTCTTTGATGGCATTCGCTTCATCAATCAGCGCCAGCTTTTGCCGGTAATGCTCGTCTTCCTGCTCTTTAATTTTATCCTGGTTGTTTGCTTTTCGCTCGTTGAACGCGTCCGTCGCCGCTTTAAATCGATTCCATAATCTATCTTCGAGCAGCTGTGGTAAATTCCCGGTTTTCTTCCATCTCCGGTGCAGTTTATTAATTTTTCGTGCTGCCGACGCAAGATCTTTTTCATCCAGCAGCGCTTCGGCCTCCTCACAAATTTTCTCTTTCTTGCTCGAAAACTTATCTACCTTGCTTTGATGCTGCTTATCGTACTTATATTTGCGGTCGTAATATTCATCCTGCGCGTTTTTATACCGCTCCCAAACATGGTTGGCTTTTTCTTTGGGCACGCGTCCGATTTTCTTCCACTGACCGGTCAGGCTTTCAAACTTCTCGTCAATTTCTTTCCAGTTGTCGGTGGTATGATCCATGGATAATACGATGCTTTCCATCTTTTCGAGCACCGCGAGTTTTAGCATCAGGTTATCTTCTTCCTTTTGGCGCTGCTGCACCAGCCGGTCTACTTTATGATCATTAAAAATCCCAACCAGCTCTTCAAACCGTTCATCCAGCTTTTCTCCCTTACCGGCAGGCAATGACCCAACGTGATTCCACTGTCCCTTTAATTGGCTTACCCGTTTTGTGGCCGACCAGGTTTCGTTAGAAATAATGCCTTCAAACTCCTCAAGAAGCCGTTTCTTCGTTTCAAGGTTTTTTTCCTTTTTCCGGTTAACCTCTTCGTAATGCTCTTCTTTACGTTTTTCAAAAGACGAAACGGCCTTATTAAACTTTTGGAAAAGCTTCTTCACTTTATCAGAATCGCTCGCTGGCCCGTCTGACCATTGATGGCTTAACTTATCAAGTTCGCTCTCCACATGCGCCCAGTCGTTTTGGGCCGAAAGTTCTTCTGCCTTTTTAACAATATCCCGGTAATAGGTTTCGGGGTCGTCACTCACTTCCGCTTCCTGCTCATTTTCTTCTTCGGGTGATACCTCCCCTGCTTCCGGCTGATCTTCATCTTCCGATTCCGCATCTTCTTCTGCGGCCGGTTCACTCACTGCGGATTCATCATCGGCAAGTTCTGCTTTTTCGGTTGAATCGTGCGCAGCATCTTCATTCTGATCATCATTTTCATCACCCAACGCTGCTTTCTTCGTTTCCACTTGCTCCAGCAATTCCTTCAAATCGCCAACGGCCTTGGCCTGGTTGATTTCATCGGACAGATTATTCAGCATGGCTTGGGTTAGATCATCACTCGAAAGCGTTTCTTGTACTTTGGTTTCTAATCCCGCAAAAGCATCCCGTAATTCAGCCAGCTTTCCTTCAACTTTATCAGCACTTACATCACCCATCTTTTGTTGCTCGCCCTGCGAGCCGTTTTTTAAAAAAAGCTCTTCATTTTCGGTTAAAAATACCCGCTCATCTTCGTATAAATACTGAGATGTTTTTTCCTTTTCTTCCATAATCGTATTCACAGAAACCTCTGTTGTAACACTTAAACATTCTTAATTCAATTATACTGAAACCTCTAAGTTTAGGTAAGATAATATTTCTAAGCAACTTATTACAATTTGCTTTTGGAGAAGGGTATTTCAGACACGCAAGGATAAGGCTGCAAGCAACTTACTTTAAAGAAAAACATTTCCATAAACTTTAGAAAGGATGAAACATCACTCCTCTGCCTGTGACTCCCGAAATACATGAATGTCGCGCTGGGGAAAGGGAAATGAAATGCCTTCTTCATCAAATCGCTCTTTAACCGCTTTGGTTACATCATAATGGAGGGGCCAGACATCGTCTGTTGCGGTCCAGGGACGAACGATGATATTCACGGCATTATCACCCAGCGTATTAACAGCTATGAGTGTTTCCGGTTCGGCCAGTACACGTTCGTCCGCATCCAGAATTGCCTTAATAATTTTGATGGCCTTATCAATATTGTCATCATAGCCGATGCCGAATTGCATATCTACACGGCGGGTATTATTGCGCGATAAATTTTCAATCTTGTTTCCCCAAACCTCTGAATTAGGCATAATAATCGCGATATTATCAAAGGTGTGCATGTGGGTAACAAACAGGCCGATTTCATCGACCACACCGGTAGTGCCGCCAACCTCAACCGCATCACCCACGCGAATAGGCCGAAGGGCAATCAGCATCACTCCCGATGCCACATTGCTCAGCGTTCCCTGCAATGCCAGTCCAACAGCCAGGCCAATAGTACCGAGCACAGCAATGATACTGGCCGTCTGAACCCCAAACTTGCTTAAAACCGCAAGTAAAGTAAAAGCGATAATCAGCATTTTAATCACTTTTACGAAAAGCGGCGTCAGGGTGGCATCGAAACGGGGAGAGCGTTCCATATAATTGCGAGCCCATTGAGCCACCCATTTGGCTAACACCAAACCCACAATTAAAATGATTACGGCACTAATAACTTCTATCCCATAATCGATTAAATAGGGCAGAACTCTTTCTTTAATTGAATTAAACTGATCCATAGATATCCCGTTGCTTACGCAGTAATTTATTTAGAGTGATGAAAGGGTGAAATCACCTTCCATACCCTTGCCAAAATATTGCAGATGTAATAATGAAACTGTTTTTGCCCAAAAATAAGAAATTGATTACTTCTTAACTATTCTGCGGATTTCCGAAAACCCTTTTTTAAGATCATCCCAAATTTTTTCGGTATCGGCCTTCAGTTCGTCAAAAGAGCCATCACCCGAAGCCTTTATGTTGTGAAGTTTAGCTCTCATTTCACCCCGCTTTGCTTTAAGCGTTTCCATCTTTTTTTGATAGCGTCCTTTTAAATCCTGCGAGCCTTTATTTGCCTTTTTCTGCAGCTCATCGATCTGCGTGTTCCATTCCCGGAGCTGCTTTTCCAGTTTATCGATATATTCTTTTCGTGTAGCCATAACGCAAAGGATTGATTAACATTATTTCTATTCCAGATGGCTTCTCAGCATCCAAGCGGTTTTCGCGTGGACGTGCAAACGCTGGGTGAGCAGATCAACGGTAGCATCGTCTTCGGCTTTATTGGCCGTTTTTAACGCTTTTCGTGCCGTTCGCAACACTTTCTCATTGCCCACGGCCAGCCGGCGCACCATTTCAAGCGCTTCCGGCTCATCCGTATCTTCTTCTAAGGTCCCCAATTTGCTGAATTCTTTAAACGAACCCGGTGCCCTGAAACCTAAAGCGCGAATGCCTTCCGCAATTCCATCAACAGCGGATGCAAGTTCGGAATATTGCTCTTCAAACTGCTCGTGGAGTGAATGAAACAGCTTTCCGGTTACATTCCAATGATAGTTGTGCGTTTTCAAGTATAATAAATAGGTATCGGCAAGCACCTTCGACAGTTCGTCAGCGATAGCTTTCCGGTCTTCTTCTGAAATACCAATATGTACGTCCATTCCTCTTTCTTTAACAATTTCCATAAAAATACCTCCAATCATTTAGCTTATTGATAAATGTGATTACACTAATATAACCCAAATCATTCCATGATGCCAATAGACGCTTTTTATAGTGCCTATAATAGTTTACTAACTTCCAGAGGTTTCCAGTCTCAGTATTTCAACAAAACTAAGGGAAAAGGCTTCATTCAACAGAATGGCGCCTTTTTTGTTGGTTTATGTTGTAATGAATTATATTTTGAATAGTTACAATTATAAATCTAACACTTTGGTGGCTTGAAACTTCATCTCACATCAAACAGAATTAATGTTGTTCTGCTCGGTCTGTTGATTTTGCTGGGCATCGGTTCATTTGCCTATAATCAATACCTGATCAACCGTATTCTTGTCCAGGAGCAAGCGAATGTCGAGCTTTGGGCGGAGGCCATCGAATATACCAGCAATCCCGTGCAGGGACAGATCAGCCAAAATCTGTTAGCCGCTTCAGCCTACCTGCGCCGCAATACTGATGTGCCTGATCGCATTATCGAAATGATTGAAGAGGCCGAAGCCGACCGAACCTCGCAGACATTTGTAATCCGTGAAATTGTGCTTAGTGAAGAGCGGTTTCGGGTGCCGCGAATAATCGTTGATGAAAGGGGAGAAATAATTTTAGCCAACCATATAGAAGCGCCATGGAATGATGAACTGATTGAGCGCTTTGCCTCTATGCACGAGCCTATTGAAATTAAGCTGGGTAACGAGCAGTATTCACAAACGCAGTATGTGTATTATGGCGAAAGCCCCACGGTAAGATATCTTCGATATTTCCCTTATATCCAGCTCAGCTTGCTGGCCTTGCTGCTGGGGATTGGTTTTGTGAGCTATCGCGCGATCACCAAATCGGAGCAGTCTAATCTTTGGGTGGGAATGACCAAAGAGGCGGCTCACCAGCTGGGAACGCCGCTTTCAAGCTTATATGGCTGGATTGAATTGCTGCGTGATGAAAAAAATGAGGACGCCTTCACCCAGAAAATTTGTAATGAGCTGGAAGGAGACATCACCCGTTTGCGGGGAGTAGCTGATCGATTTAATAAAATAGGCTCAAAGCCGGAATTAAAAATGCAGCGGCTGGAGCCCATCTTGCTGCAGGTTATTGATTATATGGAACAACGGTTACCGCGCCTTAGCAAAAATGTAGATGTGCTGCGCCATTTAGATTCGAGCGTACAGGCGAAAGTAAATTCCGAGCTTTTTCAGTGGGCGCTGGAAAATCTCCTCAAAAACGCGATGGATGCAATCAAATCAACGGCGGCAAAGGCGTACGTATCCATCAAGTTGCAGCGGGTGGAAAATGAAGTGTTGATTGATGTAACCGATTCGGGGAAAGGCATTGATAAAAAGAATCAGGCAGAGATTTTTAAGCCGGGCTATAGTACCAAAAAACGTGGATGGGGACTGGGCTTGAGCCTCACTCGTCGTATTATTGAAGAGTATCATCAGGGGAAGCTCGTCATTCACCGGTCAGAGGTAGGAGCGGGTACTACAATGCGCGTAATCTTAAAGGTTGATAATGCTAAAGAAAGTAAGGAAGAGCAAGAGCCCGCGGCTTCGAAGGTTTAGAGGCGACCCTGACAGCGTGCCAGTGATTTCCTGGTTCCTGTCAGCGTCTTTGGTCACCAACACTGCCAGGTCCTTCGGACGCTTACAGGTTGGTTTTCGCCCCTCAATCCGGTCGGTACCCGCGCTTCTCGGCGTATTCCAGGAGCTCGGCTTTGAGCAGGTTTCTTCCGCGGTGCAGGCGTGAACGGATGGTTCCGATCGGCACATCAAGCATATTCGCAATCTCCTCGTAGGTAAAACCTTCGATATCGCAAAGCAGTACCACCGTGCGGAAATCTTCGGGAAGCTTATCAAGAGCACTGGTGATGTCATCATCAATCAGATCGCGGAACATTTTGTCTTCGAGGTCGGAGGTATCGGTGCGTTCTGCGCGAATCGTTTCGTAGAAGGTGGCTACTTCATCATAATCAACCTGGTTGGGCTGCTTCGATTTTTTACGATAATTGTTGATGTACGAGTTTTTAAGAATGCGGAACAGCCAGGCCTTCGCATTGGTCCCCTTTTCGTAACTGCTGAAAAACCGAAAGGCTTTCACAATCGTATCTTGTACAAGATCCTCGGCATCGCTCGGATCGGATGTTAAGCGAAGGGCAAAATTATACATCGCATCCAACTGAGGGATAATTTCGTCTTCAAAATCTTCCTGTTTTTGGACTTCCTCTGTGGTTAGTTCTGG
>DASSAY010000085.1:0-2430 GCA_035699185.1 Balneolaceae bacterium
ACGCATCAGCCCATAGAGCATTTAGCATCATTGCGCGCTATGCCGAATGCGCTGGTTTTACGTCCCGCTGATGCCAATGAAGTAGCCTGGTGCTGGAAAGCAGCGGTTGAATATACAGGTGGGCCATCACTGCTTTCACTCACCCGCCAAAATGTGCCCACGTTTAAGCGTGATGAAAATAACGCGGCATCGAATACGGTTAAAGGAGCTTACATTTTGGCTGATTCAACCAAAGATCAACCCGATATAATTTTGATGGGAACCGGCTCGGAAGTTCAAATCGCGATGGAAGCCAAACGAAAACTGGCTGAAAAGGATATTGATGCCCGCGTAGTGAGTATGCCTTCCTGGGAGTTGTTCCGGAAACAGGACGCAGCATACAAACAAAAAGTGCTGCCTAAAGAAGTAACGGCGCGAATTTCAATCGAAGCGGCAACTACGTTTGGCTGGAGCGAATGGGTTGGTTCCGAAGGCTTTGCAATCGGACTTGATCATTTCGGCGCTTCCGCTCCTTACCAAGAAATTTATGAGAAGTTTGGTTTGACATCAGAGCGAATGGTAGAAGAAGCGGTGAAGCTGATAAGATGAGGATCCTTTTAATCTGATAGGTTTTTGAATCCTGTCAGGTTTTGCTTCTCACTCTGAATGATGTACACAGGTAAAAGTTACATCATCAAAAGGTTTTTCACTGCCGATAAAATTTTCCAATGATGACTGGATTTTCTGGGTGATGGTTTTGGCATGCAGAGAGCCATAAACGCTTAAAATGCCATCCAGACGTTCTTCTCCATATTCTTCACCATATTCATTTCGGGCTTCCGTCAGTCCATCGGTATAGAAAAGGATACTATCACCCGTTTTGAAATGAAATTTCTTTTCCTGAAGATGCTGTTTCAGATTCTTGGATGAAGTCATGCCCAGTGCGTAACCATCGGAACGGAGGTTAAAAGTGGCATCGCGCTCTTTACTGAAAAAGATAGGGGCATTGTGTCCCGCGCGGGCAAAAATAAACTGATCTTCATCTTTAGGGAAGAAGGCAGCACAGGCGGTCACGAAGGTTTTATCTTTTATATCTGATTTCACATAATCATTTAGTTCGAGAAAAAGCTCTTTGGGTGAGGGCTCATTTTTTTCGATGATCAGATGAACCAGCGCCTGCATGCGCACCATATAAAGTGCCGCTGATAAGCCCTTGCCCGAGACATCAGCAATGACAATGTAGGTACCGTTTTCGGTTTCGATGATATCCACATAGTCACCGCCTACTTCTTTTGCGGTATTGGCGAAGGAGAATATTTCAATTTTATGCCGTTTATATTCAGTGGAAGGTAAAAGGCTGAGTTGTATTTCCCGGGCTAAATCGATTTCTCGTTTTACATCCGACTTTTCGAGCAGTTCAACCAAAAGAAGCATCAGCATAGAGCCGAAAGCGAAAGGTATTAAAAGGTCATAGAAGATTACATAACCGGTAACATTAAGAAAGCCAAAGAGGAAGTAGGCGAGAAACGCGATAATCGACAAGCCGAATAAGAGCCTCCGAGTAGGGTTTAACCGCTGGGTGAGGGCTGAAAACAGACGCAGGAATTTTATATGTCCCGGTACTTTTTTGCCACGTGCTTTCTCGATATCATCACCAACAGCCTCGGCATAAAGCTGCTTCAGGCGGTCAGTATCTTTGTAAAACTCCTTGCCGATACGTTTGCGGTTCATCCCCGAAACGTATTCTTTATAAACCGCTTTGGTGTTTTGAAATGCTGACTGCGCTTCGTTTTTCAAACCCATGCAAAAATCTGATAGTTTAATGATTCTTAGCGATTAACAATTGTCTTTTCAAGTACAAGTTTTGAACGACCCCCCTCAGATAGAATGAGAATCAACTCATTCTATCATCTCCCCTCAAGGGGAGATAAGTCCCCCTTCTTCCGAAGGAATCCTTGCGGGAGAAGGCGCAGGGGGATGACCTGCTGGGCTAATTGCTAATATGTAATAATACTTATTCGAAAACTACGGGAAAAAGTTTTATTTTTAGGAAAAATCATCTGCATCTAATTGTTTATCCTTCATAATGGCAAAAAGTACACTTTTTCTTTTAGACGGTATGGCTTTGGCCTATCGTTCTCATTTCGCTTTCATCGGCAGTAATTTACGGAATTCCGAAGGCATTCCCACCGGGCCTATTTTAGGTTTCGCCAACACGCTCGAAAAAATGCTTGATGAACACGAACCTACGCACATCGCCGTGGCCTGGGATACTCACGCGCCAACTTTCCGGCACGAAATGGATGATGAATATAAAGCCAACCGTCCGCCCCAGCCGGATGAACTTAAAATCGCCATCCCGCTCATAAAAGAGATGCTCGAAGGCTACGGAATCAAGTGCATTGAGCAGGACGGCTACGAAGCGGATGATATTATCGGTACTATTGCCAG
>DASSAY010000086.1:0-4206 GCA_035699185.1 Balneolaceae bacterium
CTTCTGCCAAGGCCGCGAAAGGTTAAACCATAGCTGACCGATTGAGACGGAGAATAAAGAACGCCTAACGTAAAGAAAGAGGTCCAGTACTGTGCCTGACTATCGTTATTATTTTGAGCGAATGAAATATTGTTCATAATCCCAAGGCTTAAAACGCCATCAATGGTATAAGCATAAGCCAGGTCTAATTGATACATGGTGATGCTTGGCTGGGGCAATGGATTCGTACCTAATAAGTTGAAGGCTGAAATGCCTCCGTTATGGATGCCGATTTGTGCAGCCAATGTATGATGCGGTGAAGCAAACACCGGAAAGGCGAGGTTTTCCAGCATCAGGTTATTGTTCCAGTTTTGATAAATATTCAATTGAACGGCGTTCAAATTTTTAACGAAAGCAAGCGAAGCCGGATTCATATTTATAGCCATCAAATCGTGAATGCCGGCTACTGTGGCATTACCTAAAGCAGTGGTTCGCGCGCTGAATTTATAGACCCGCGGAGCTCCTCTTATGCCGCTCTCTGTATTCGTAGGATCGGTAATTTGCCCTTGAGATTCCTTAGGAAGAATAAAGGCAAAGAGGGCCGCAAAACTTACAAAAAAATAGTATTTCGACATTGTTTTCAATTGTTAACCACTCTAAAAATGCCAAATAGCAAGACGATATCACGCAAAAATTGAGAGGTTTCACGAATTACGTTTTGTTCTTCGGGTACATAAACAACATCACCGGGATAAACCATTGCTGTGGCTTCGGTTCGGCCATTATCTAAAAATTCGGTTAAATCAATGGTAACATCCTGCAAATTACTGTTGCCTGAAGGTCTTCTGTAAATTTTAACATTCCTGAGATCTGCCTGTTCAGAAGGTCCACCGGCCATAGAAAGCACTTTTAAAATTGAGGCTTTATCCACGACCGGGTAATTATCGGGCTCGCTAACCATGCCGAAGACCGAGACCATCATGTTATCAGTACTGCGAATAGAAACCGTCAGGTTGATGTCGTTTTTAATATAGCGGGAAAGTTCTTGCCTTAGCTTTCGCTTAAGTTCATCGCGGGTCATACCTACAACTTGAATTTCACCCAGCAGCGGCATAACAATAGTGCCCATGCCCGATACCGTGGTTGACGTGTTGAAGTTGGGCTGTTGCCAAACCAGGATTTCAACCTGGTCACCGGGCCTTATTTCGTAGGTTGAATCTATGGGAGCTACATACGTTTGATCTTCGGTTAGCTGCTGGCGCACATTCTGTTCTTGAACATTTCGTGAAGAGATGCAGCCGGTTAGCAACAGATAAAGGCTTGCTATGGCACCTAATGTGAAAAGGGTTGTAATTCTCATCTTGGGAATTCTGGATTCAGCTTTTAATTAATGCTTGGAATGTTTTTAAGGTGGTACAACAAATGTGCCAATCTACCGGACATCATCAATAAGGATGCTATAAACAGTAGCTCAATAGATTTAAGAGGGGTTGTTTAATGGGTAATTCAGCCAGAAAAAGGAGGTTCTTTATTGTGTGAATATATTTCACAGAGAAGATTTAAAGTCTTGTGTAATTATGTTTCATGATTCGCCGGCTTCCGGTTAAATCACCCCGCCTGCTTAGTTAGCTTTTTTTTAGCTATGCCGTAAACCCAAGCTTACGCGGTATGAATCATTTTTAGGATATTTTTAAAGGTTTGGCATAGCTATTGTACTACTAACCATCAAAGACCGACTATTAATCCTGAATCAAGTTAACGCACGTGTTTACAATTCAAGAAGTTATCCAAAAAATCAAGGCGGTGGTAAAACGCCGAAAGACGCTGCTGATTATTATCCCGATCTTTTTTTTGGGCCTTAGTATTGCGGCTCTTTATGTTATTGAGCCAACTTACGAATCATCCACAACCATTTTAGTGGAACAGGATGAGCAGCCACTGCTTGATGTATATAACCTGTACAGTATGCGGGCCAGTTATTTCAGCAGACCAAATGCTCTGGAGTCGTTCAACCAGATTATTTATAGCCGTTCGGCAATGGAGATGCTGATTGACAGCCTTCATCTGGGTGACAGCATCAAAACGATCGCTCAAAAACAGTCCCTTATCGGGGCTTTAAAGAACAGCATCACTACGAGCGCAGCCGAAGAGGCCAATTCATTTGAAATAGCATTTTCGAGCTCAGATCCGGTGCAGGCGCGTGATGCAGTGGCCTTGTTGTCTCAATTTTATATTGATATGCGCACCAAGGTTGAAAGCAAACAAAGCAGTGAAACGGTAGAATTTCTAAAAACCAAGTTAGCTGAAATTGAACAAATGGTAGACCGCCAGCGCCAAGAGGTGGTGAATTCAACCACACAGCAAATACAAGAGGTGGCCGTAAATACCGAAGTGATGCAAAACCGACTCGAAAATATAAGTACGCGTATTCAGGATGCGGATCTGGCTATTTATCAAACACAAGCCAGGGTTGATATTTTAGAGCGTTTTCTAAATCAACCGGAAGGTAGTTTTTCCATGCAGCCATTATACCGATTATCGCTCAGCGAAATTCCCAATGGGGAACCTTTAACCGCTTTATTAAGTACGTATGACAGGCTTAGCCAGCAGTATACAGAGAATTACCCGGGGCTTCAAAGCACGAGAGAGCAGATTGTTGAAGTTGCCGCGCGTATTAAGCCGGCTGTGGAAGCGAATTTAGCGAGTCTGAAAAGTCAGCGGCAAGATCTTGAAAGTGAGCGCCAGCGAATTATTCAGAAACTGGAAAGGTCGTATGTGGCTACGCAGAGAAGCAGTGGTGATAAATCTAATTTCAATATTTACCAGGAGCTTTATGCGGCTATCAAGAAAAAGCTTGAGCAAGCACGTATTAATCGAGAGATGGGCAGTAAAACCTCCGATCAATTTATTGTCCTGGATCCGCCGGTAATATCAGAAACGCCCGCATCACCCAATAAGAGACTGGTGCTCGGGGCGGGACTTGGGCTGGGGCTGATTATAAGCTGCCTGATGGTAGGCTTTGCTGAAGTAATGGACACCACGATTCGTAGCGAGGAAGACCTTAAACTCAACAAACCTGTAATTGCATATCTCAAAGATGGAAGAGAATAATTCGAAAATTGTTTTATCGAAAAAGGAAAAAATGGAAGTGCGTGATGAATCTCCGATTATTGAGGGTTCTTCATTCTTCGATACATCGCTGGTTCCGATGGTCATTTCTGAGGATCAAACCGATTTTGTTGATCCCGAGATTGTGAACCGGAAGTATTATAACAACTTCAATTTTTCCAAACTTACAACTAAGTACGGTAATGTAAATTTAGCTTTGGGCATTACCAGCGCCAATAAAAAGGAGGGAAAAACCCTGGTGGCAAGCAATATGGCTGTTTCGCTGGCGCGGGCGTACCGGCAGCGCACGATATTGGTAGACCTGAATTTTCAAAGTCCGCAGCTACATAAAATTTTCGGCACCAGGCTGCGTCCCGGACTTATTGAAGCCATGCAAACTCGTTCGCTGCAAGTTTCGCCTACGTTGATTGATGACCTGTACTTACTTGCAGCAGGAGATAATTCGCGCTATTCGCCGGATATCAAAGACACTATCGCGTTGCGTGAAATTTTCTTCACCCTTAAGAATGAATTTGATTTTGTAGTGGTAGATATGGGTTCTGTTTTTCCGGTCGAAGATTTTCCGGTTCATTTTTTTAATGAAGTTGACGGTTTAATAACGGTGGTCGATACACAAAATACCAAAGAGGAAGATTTGGAAAAGATGTACAAACATGTTGATGAGAAGCATTTTATAGGATACATATTTAATCGCTTGAAGGACTAAAATGAAAGTTCTGTTTGGCATAATTTTTTTTCACTTGCTCGTCATTTTCTGCAGTAGAATCAGTGATAAGAAAGGAGTGCCTTTTGTTCCGACAACCATAATAACAGTGCTGCTGGTTCTATTTGTGGTTTTTATGATGTTTACCATGCAGAAACCGCTGCCATAACAGCAATACGGGTTATTAAACTATGAGTACGGCTGATTCTACATACAACAAATTCTATCAAAATTTTTTACTGCGTCCATTAGGGCTGAATTCAGATAATTCTTCAGTATTATGGTTGCTGCTTCTTTTGGGCGGCATCACGTTTGGCGGATTATGGTATTTTAACGGCAGCATTTTAGCAGTTGCGGGCATTTTTTATGTACTTGGCATTGTCGTTTTAAGTTTT
>DASSAY010000087.1:0-7443 GCA_035699185.1 Balneolaceae bacterium
TTATGAAAAATCTTTTCCTATATTACCACTGAAAATCAGGGGTACAAATTTTATCATCTATGGAATATTTAGGAAAAAACGTTGGCAAAAAGGCTGTAGTAGCCTTCTTTTTGGCTTTATTTATTTTTGCTGCACAGGCCAAAGCGCAGATAAGCATTGCTCCGACTTCACTCTTTTTTACTGAACAAAGCAGGTTCAGTTCACTTACCGTAAGTAACGGGGGCGATACTCCCCAGGAAATTTCCATTTCCATGGAGTTTGGGTATCCTACCACTCAAAGCGGAAACCTGGTTATTGTTTCTGATTCCGTTCTGGCCCAAGAGAAATCAATGGCAGACTGGATTAAAGTGTTTCCCCGCAGTTTTACCCTGCAGCCGCATCAAAGACAGGTAGTCCGTTTTGTTGCGCGTGCCCCACAGGGATTAAAGGACGGCGGCTATTGGACCCGGGTAAAAATAACTTCAAATGAAGTTTCTCCCCCTATCGGAACCACCGGCGCAAACCAGATCGGGGCTCAAATTAATTTAATTGTTAACCAGGTAATTTCCGCTCATTATCGCACCGGAGAAGCAACAACAGGAGCTAAAATCACTTCCGTTGATTTCACCCAAAAAGATAACACCGGATCTGTTGCTATCAGTATGAAACAAACGGGCAACGCGCCGTTTATCGGTTCTCTCGGTTTTGTCATTACCAATGAAGACGGGGAAAAAGTCTATCAAACCAATACCACGAATTCTGTTTATACCACAATCACTCGCAATTTCAGGGTAGATTTATCAAAAATAAAGAGTGGAAAATATACTATTTCGGGGGTAATTACCTCTCAACGAAATGATATCAGCCAGGACAAACTGTTACAAATTGAACCGGTCAGCTTTCAAAAAAGTATTACCATTAAGTGAACCGATGGTACATAAAATCATCTATTCTCTCACTTCTCATTTACCTGCTTGCCTTTGTGCCGCCGGTTCGGGGGCAGTATGATTCATCCGCCAGCGAAGTTTACCTCTCCTTTCAGTACCGCGGTATTGTCAGCTCTTATGTGATTACGTATTACAAAGATGAGCAATTTTACCTGCCCGTGAATGAATTGTTCAACCTGCTAAAAGTTCATCATCAAGTGAATCAGGGTAAGCTTAGCATTTCAGGCAATTTTCTTGGGAATAAAGAGTTTACTTTCGACTTCAAAAACTTTACTGTCCACGCCGGTGATGTTGAGTTACGGTTTCGCGCAGATGATTTCATCATCGGCCAGATGGATTACTTTGTGAAACCTTTCGTATTTGAGCAACTCTTCGGGCTTGAATTCAAAGTCGATTTCAACACGCTGACCCTCCGGCTTCAAACCAAAGATAAAATGCCGGTGGTGGTAAAATACCGGCGAAAACAAAACCGCGAGCGGCTTAACCGGAAGAAACCCGTTTATGCTCGCAGCTATTCTCCCTTAAAATATCCTCGAAATTATAGCGCTCTTGATGGTGCGTTCTTAGATTATAATCTCTCTGCCGTTTATACAGGCGATTCACGGCTGTTCACATTTAGTAATGCCTTAGGAGCGGAATTTTTAGGAGGCGATGTGCAAGGAAATATTTACGGTGCCCTTTCCGCGCAACAAAGCACTTTTACTACCGCAGGTCTTCGATGGCGCTTTGTTCAGCGTAATAATGATTATTTCAGCAGCCTCGTCGCGGGACAAACCCATTCTGAAGGCATTGCCGGACGTTCATTCACCGGGATAAAAATCACCAATAAGCCGGTAGAGCCGCGCCTTCTTTTTGATCGCTACGTTATTGACGGAAGTGTTCCCGCACAGTCAGAGGTTGAACTGTACTTGAATAACCGCCTGGTTGATTTTCAAAAAGCCGATGCCGCCGGTAATTATCGATTTCTGGTTCCGCTTACTTACGGAAGCACTAATTATTCGGTGCGTATTTTTACACCTTCGGGACAGGCTTACGAGCAAAATTCACGCATTCATATTCCTTTCGATTACCTGCCTCCCGGCGAGGTTGATTATACTCTTAGCGGCGGCCGTCTGCATAATCCTATTCTCGGTGAAACCGATCGAGGTTATATTGGCGAAGCTTCCCTTTCAACCGGAATTACCAATTGGCTTACCGCTAAAGCATCTGCCGAATATCTCACCAACTATCACTCATCACTGCCTTCATTTACCGGAACTATCAACGCCCGCTTGTTCTCTAACTATCTGATCAGCGCTAACTTTAACTCCGAGAATTTTTACCGGTTCAGCTCAAGTGTGGTTTACGGCAACGGGGCAAGCTGGAGCGCTTCCTACGATTATAATCCCGGCAGCAGCAAGCTTTACAGCATTGGCAGGTATGATCATAGGGGATTGCTAAATATTTTTATGCCTTTCAAAATTGGCCCTTTGCCTTTGAATGTCCGCTGGTCGTCGGTTTATCAAAGAACCGGGCCAAACCAACTGTTGCGATACCGGGCTGATTTGAGCACGCGGCTGGGCCGCCTCAATATTCGGTTTGGGTACCAGGATCAGCAGGCTGGCAACCTTTCACTCGTCACTACGCCGGTGTCCCTCATAACTAATTCTTACACCTATGCTTTGGGCAGGTATCACAGCGTTCCTGGTTTGATTCGAGGAATGTTTCTTCGCGGGCAGCTTTCCTACCTGCCCGGCATTGATGAACTCGAATCGATGGAGTTGCAGATTTCTCGAGATTTTTTAAATACCGGACGCGTTCAACTCAGCTTTGGCCATAATTTTTTGCGTGATTTTAGTTCCTTCAGCCTTAATTTTACCATTGATTTCAACAATTTCAGAAGTAATAGCACTGCTCGTATTATCGATTCAGGAGCATCATTCACCCAGGGTTTCCGGGGCTCGATTGCTTACGATCCTTACGGAAGCCAATTTATGCTTACTAATCGACAGCAGGTGGGACAATCGGGAGCGGCCGTACGCCTTTTTGTGGATAAAAATAATGACGGCAGCTATCAGGAAGCTATTGACCGAGTGATTGATGAGCCTGCGGTAAGGCTTGACCGGGCGGCCGGCAGAACGGGTGTTAAAAACGGCATTAATTATATTTCGCGGTTGCGTCCTTATTATCGCTATGATATTGAAATCAACCGATCGGCGCTCGATAATCCGTTGCTGGTTCCCGCCGTAGAAAATTTCTCAATCGTTACCGATCCAAATCAATACAAAGCCATTGAGATTCCATTTTATTTGTCGGGGGTGATATCGGGAAAAGTGGAACGAAAAGGACGAGGATTGAGCGGAGTGAGGCTTTACCTGCAATCGGTAGCTGATTCATCTTCAGGTCGTGAAGTTTTCAGCAAAGAACTGCATACCTTTTCTGACGGCTCGTTTTATGCTTATGAAATTCCGCCCGGAAGATATGATTTGTATATCGATCGCGGCCAGCTGGCTTTTTTAGACGCAGTATCTCAACCCGATACCCTGCAAATCACGGTTGAAGCCCTTGCATTGGGGGATTTTGTGGAAAACCTGCGCTTTGCAGTCAGGCCGAAAGCCGATCAACCTTCGAGAGAAGGAAATATTATTGCGGGAGAAGATTCAAATCAGTCTTACTACCAAATTCAGCTTGGCAGTTTCTCCGCTTTAAAACGCGCTCAAAAATTTAAAGCAAAAATAGCCCAGCAGATTGATGAACCACTAAGAGTGATTTATAATGTAGCTAACGGCTTATATGCGGTACGAACATTGCCAGTAATAAGTAAAAACAAGGCCAGAGAAACTATCAGTGTTTATTATGAGACTGGAAAGTTCACTGATGCGGCGCTGGTGGTTTTAAACAATGATCCAAAAAGATACAGTATTTCCAAACGCAAGTTTGTCCAAATTGGGGCCTTCAGCACACGAAAACGCGCGTTAGCTTTTGTCTCATCATCCGCGCCAAAGCTTAAAAAGGAGGTTTTAGTTTCTTTTAATGAAGAAATAGATCTTTACAAAGTTTTGATTAATAATGCGGAAGGACTTTCGACCTCTGAGCTTCGCGGTTTTTTAACTAAAGTGCGAAGCATGGATTCTTTTGGGGATGCCTTTATTTACAAAGACAATATCAAAGGCTTTAGCAGCAGCGATTTTAGACAACGGGAAATGGAATTTAGCTATCAAATTGAAATAGCAAATGTAACTACTACTTCCGAAAGACTTATTTTCGATTTATTAAAAAAGTATACGGGCTTGATAGTTAAACACGCCGATGAGCATTCACTGCAAGTTAAAATCGGTACCTGGAAGGGAACGGTGTTTTTGCAGAAAGAGCTGCGAAAGATTGCAGAAATTCATCCGGTAATCGTCCTTATTGAAAAAAGAGCAGGAAGTGATGATGCTATTGTTAACTATTCCACTAAGAGCCGCTAAGAAGCTCTAAGTTACGGGAAGTTATTCTCTTCGTGAACCTTTGTGCTTCTTTGAGAATCTTGGTGTTACAGCTTTTTGAAAAAGCAACTTAAACGTTGCGAAGGAGTTGTACTCCCGAAGCAGGAGTAGCAACTTCCTTTAAGCCTTTCTTGAGAGTATCTATTCCAACTGTTCTTAGTTTTTCAATCCCCCTAACCCCCTTCGCCAAGGGGGAATTAAAACCTTACTTAAAATTAAATTGATAGTGTTTGCAAATAAAAGAAAGTTGAAGAACATTTTAAATTTTGATAATAAGCAACAAAAAGTCCCCCTTGGAGAAGGGGGATTTAGGGGGATTGACAGCTTGTTTTAGGTATTTGCAAAGGATGAAATTTTACAGCAGCATTCCCAGCGGACTTTCGAGCATGGTTTTTAGCGTATTTAAAAACTTCGCTGCCAAAACGCCGTCCACAATACGATGATCGCTGGAGAGCGTTACTTTCATCCGTTTGCCCACCGTAATTTCTCCATTTTCAACAACAGGCACTTCACGAATGGCTCCCACTGCAAGAATGCAGGCATTAGGCGGATTGATAATAGCAGTAAATTCTTCGATACCGAACATGCCGAGATTGCTTACCGTAAAGGTGCTTCCTTCCATTTCTTCGGGTTGCAGCTTTCGGTCGCGGGCTTTCTCTGCCAGCGCTTTACCTTCAGCCGCAATCTGCTGTAATCCTTTTTGATCGGTATTGTTAATCACTGGCGTCAGCAGCCCTTCATCAATACCCACGGCAACGGCGATATTTACATCCCCGTGTTCGATGATTTTATCTCCATGCCAAGAGCTGTTTACATCAGGATGACGACGCAAAGCCATTGCGCAGGCCTTAACGACAATATCATTAAAACTGATTTTTGATTCACTTACTTCATTCAGTTTTTTTCGCGCGTCCCACACCGCCTGCATATCAATTTCTATCGTTTCATAGTAATGGGGACTGCCAAATTTGCTTTCAGACAACCGGCGGGCAATGGTTTTACGCATCTGGGTAACGCGATGTTCTTTATCTTCGTGAGAAACCATAGCCGCGGCAGGAGCTTTGGAAGGCTTATAACCTTCAATATCCTGTTTGATAATTCGTCCATGCGGACCGCTTCCCTGTACGTCCGAAAGTGAAATGCCACGTTCCTCGGCCATCTTGCGGGCAAGGGGTGATGCTTTAATGCGCCCGCCTTCTGCTGAAGCTTCAGCTTTTGTTTCTTCGGGCGCTTCCTCTTCCTGGGTTTGAGCTTTTTTCTCAGGTTCTTTCCCTTGATCTTTCTGATTTTCTTCTTCTACTTCAGTCGGTCCGCCTGTAGTACCGCTTTCGCTTAAAATATCGCTAATGTCTTCACCTTCTTCCCCAATTACAGCCATCGTTTGTCCCAGTGGAACGGCATCGCCTTCATCTACAAGAATTTTGAGAATAGTTCCGGCATCGAATACCTCAACCTCCATCGTTGCTTTGTCGGTTTCAACTTCAGCAATAATATCACCTGATTCTACCTTATCTCCTTCCTGTACATTCCACTTTGCGATCACCCCTTCTTCCATGGTATCGCTTAGCTTTGGCATTTCAATTTTAATGGCCATTTTTTTAGCTTATTTGAATTTAAGTCGTTAAATAAAATTCTATCTTTACCAATAATTTCCAAGTAGGCAGGATGCAGTTGCAGTAGGCAGTTTCTCCTGTCTTCCGCCTCCTGCCACTGCCTACTTTCTGTAGGTTACCGTATTCACAGCTTCAATAACATCTTTCGCGTCAGGCAGCCATTCGTCAAGCAGATTTTTGGCGAAGGGCGCACTGGTATCGGGCAATGTAACACGTTGAACCGGTGCATCCAGGTAATCAAAAGCTTCGCGCTGGATGAGGTAGCCGACTTCAGCAGCAAGTCCGCCAAAGGGATGAGCTTCATCAACAATCACACAGCGATTGGTCTTTTTGATTGATTTGATGATGGTTTCCAGGTCCAGCGGCTTAACCGTACGAGGATCAATAATTTCCACTTCAACCCCGTCTTTTGCGAGTTGTTTGGCCGCCTGTGTTGCCATGTGATACATTTTTCCATGTGCAACTACGGTTACATCACTGCCTTCACGCTTCACTTTCGCTTTGCCGATGGGAATGATGAAATCATCGTCATCAGGTACTTCACCCTTCAAACCGTACATCTGCTCCGACTCCATGAACAGAACAGGATTATCATCACGAATTGCAGATTTCAGCAAGCCTTTTGCATCGGCCGGCTCAGATGTGTAAATAACTTTAAGTCCCGGGAAATGGGCATACATAGAATCATAGGAAACAGAGTGAGTGGCACTTAATTGTCCTGCTGAGGCATTGGGACCGCGGAAAACAATGGGGATTTCAACTTGTCCGCCGGTCATATAACGAATTTTAGAAGCATGATTGATGATTTGATCAGCGGCAAGCACGGCAAAGTTGAAGGTCATAAACTCCACGATGGGACGAAGCCCGTTCATAGCGGCGCCTACACCGATCCCGGCAAAACCAAGTTCGGATATCGGAGTATCAATCATTCGTTTGGGCCCGTATTTGTCAAGCAGACCTTCGGTAACTTTATAAGCCCCGTTGTATTCAGCTACTTCTTCGCCCATTACAAAAATATCTTCGTCCCGCCCCATTTCTTCATCAATGGCAGCGCGAATTGCTTCTCTGAATTGTAATTCAGCCATGTTTAGTTATTTATTTCAAGAATTAATAGTAAAAAATTTATCGCTGTGAGGGAGTTGTACTCCCGAACGAATTTTTATTTATCAGCGGGAGCAGAGCCCCCTTAGAACTTCAGATACCGGATGCCGGTATCCAGTATCTGGCATCTACGTATGGAATGGATAATCGTCTTCGACAAATACATCTTTGTAAAGATCTTCTTTGGCGGGAAAATCGCTTTCTTCGGCAAAATCGATAGCTTCCATCACGGTATCTTCAACCTTGTCCTCAATTTCTTTGATCTTGGCCTCGTCGGCAATATCATTGTCCAGCAAATACTTTTTGAGGCGTTCAATCGGATCCTTTTTCTCGTAG
>DASSAY010000088.1:0-13612 GCA_035699185.1 Balneolaceae bacterium
CATGGCCAGGTTAAAATAAGCGTCGGGCAATAACTGCCGGTTATTGGTGATGCGAATGTATTGCTGAAATTCATCAATCGCACGGCTGTAATTTCCGGACTGCATCAGGTTATCGGCCTGACGAAACCGCAGGCGGTCAGCCATAGACGTATTGGGATTATCGGCCAGATAGTCTTCTAAGACATCGGCGCTGGAATCAGTATTACCGGATGATAACTGGGCATATTGAATACCGTTCACGGCTTCAAGAATGTATTCGCTTTGCGGGTATTCTTCCATCACTTTTCGATAAGCTTCAATCGCTTTTTGGTATTCACCGGCATTATAATACGTGTCCCCAATGTTATATTGCGAACGAGCCGCCCAGGGCGTATTGGGATATTTATTAATCACTGTTTTAAACTCTTCGACCGCCTGGGAGTAATTTCCCGCATTCAAATAAATATACGCGATATTGTACTGAGCCTGCTCACGCAAACGGCTGTAGGGGTAAATGCGCAGAAACTTTCTAAAAGTTGTTACCGCTTCATAATTACGCTCGTCACGATAGTAACTATTGGCGATTTGGAACATGGCATAATCTCCGCCGGGCTCTGCACCAATAGCTTTACTGTAATATTTGATGGCATTTTCATAATCCCCGATGGCATAATATGAGTCACCGATGCGCAATTTAGTATCGGTATCGTAGGGGTAAAGGGCGATCTCGGGCGGCTCATACTTTTGCAAGAACGTTATAAATGGCTGGACAGCTCCGCTGTAATTGCCCATTTTAAAACGGCTCCACCCGAGTGAATAATTGGCAGGCCCCGTCAACTCATGATTAGGATATCGCTGAATAAATTCTGCAAATTGCGCTCCCGCGGGACCATAATCTTCCATATGGTAATAGGCATCAGCGCTCCAAAAAAGAGCTTCTTTACCCAGCTTTGTATTCGGAAATTGCTCATTTAACGATTCAAAAATAGACTGCGCTTCCTCATAAGCCTGATTTCTGTACAATACCCAGGCTTTCTGAAACCGAGCCTGACGTTTTACCGCAGGATCCACATCGGTAACTTGTCCTGCTGCCTCAAAAGCTCTTATCGCGCGGGTGTATTCACCATTAGCAAAATAGGCTTGACCCAAAAGGTTATAGATTTTTCCTTCCCATTCCAGGTTTTCTTCATTTCGCACAAGCGGCAAAAGTACCTGAATGGCTTCGCTGTAATTGCCCATTTCGTAGGCCGTAATGGCCCATTCGTAATAAGCTTTTTCAACCCAGAATCCTTCCTTATAACGCTCCCCGAATTCACGGAAAGTGTCCATTGCTTTGGCATAGCGCGAGCCCAGCTTTTCATTCACTGCTTTGTAATATAGTGCCTTGCGGGCCAGCTTCCCGGTTCCCTGTGCCGCTTTTCCAAACTCATCGGCTGCCCAGTGATAAATTTTTTGCTTGTGATACACCCAGCCTAATCCATAGTGAGCGCGTCGGACTTTATCCGTCCCTTTGTTTAAGTTGATGTAGCGCAAGTAGTAGGTGGAAGCTTCATCAAAATTATTTAAATAATTATAACTTTCAGCAATCAGGTATACTGCTTTTGATATCAGCTTTTCGTTGAGATAAGGAATGGCAGCTCTCAGGGCTTCGATGGCTTTCTTGTATTTTCCCTGTTGATAGTACGATTCACCCAAAGCCGTGCCGATGCGGCGGGTCATTTCATGATTGGGGTAACGCTCTTTTAATATTTCGAAAGCGGTAGTTGCCGCTTTATATTGACTTTCACTTAAAAATAGTCTTCCACGGGCGTAAAGTGCTTTGGGCGCCCATTTAGATTTGGGAAATTTGTTAGCCAGCGTCAAAAAATAAGTTCGAGCCTGTTCTTTATCTCCCGCAGAAACGGCGGCTTCGGCCATTAAATAGTAGGTCCGGGCAGCTTTTCCATCATTCATACCATAATGAATCGCCCGCTGATAATAATTGATGGCCTTACTAAACTGTTGCTGCTGCTCCGCCTTTCGGGCTAATTCAAACAGTAGCTTTGAAGAAAATGCGGAGCGGGGAAAATCACTGATAAATGCTTCGTAATAAGCTGCTTCATTCACCGAATCTATCTCAGCGTGCGAACGCACCAGGTAGTAATTGGCTGATGCTTTTAAGCTGTGATTTTTGTTCTGTTTGATGAAGGTTTCCAACTCACCTACTGCCGATTCATACAGCCCTTTTTCAAACAAATCAATGCCCTTGTCATAATGGTTAGGCGAGGTTTGTTGAAGATCCTGAGCTTGTAATTGAACAGAATGAACAATTAAGAAAAGAATAAAAAAGCCAAAAAGGCTACGCAATTTTGCCATTGATTGAGAACGATTTTCTTTTTTAATGATTACTCGAAAAATAAATCTTATCCAAGGCAGAAGTATATAAAATAAAATTACTTATCCTAAGAGGGCTTTGCAAAACCTTCTGTCATTGCGAACGAAATGTGGCAATCCTCCTTCTTAGCCATAGCAGGGAGATTGCTTCGCGCTGCTCGCAATAACAGCTTATGTTTATAGGTTTTGCAAAGCCAGCCCTAAGAGATTTCCCACAATGGATAATAAAGATACGGATATGATTAAAGATATAGTATGAAAAATTTCGCTGAATGTTCCCCTGCTTGTCAAATTTAAGCAATAAGGCTCATAGGGGAACTCAATGTTTAAAACCTTGTATAATTAGTTAATAATTCATCGAATTTTACCTCATGATATTGAAGAATATCAACTCAGTTTTAGTGCTGGGTACAGACAATATACTTGCCCTGCCGGTGATTCGTACTCTTGGAGCGCTGTTGCCGGACGCAACCATCCACACGCTTTCTTATGATAAGGATAAGTCCCACAACTCCGAACATTCAAAATATGTAAGCAGCCGTCATTATTTTAAATCAACGAAGAGTGCTGAAATAATTGAAGAACTCATCGATAAAATTGAGGAAACGGCTGCCGACATACTTTTGCCTATCGATGAACGTGACGTAAAGCTGTTGTCTATTTATCGATATAAATTAAACAGCAAAGTCTATCTGCCGCCACTCCCGAACGTGAGCATTCTGGATAAATTAATATATAAAAATCACCTTGCTGATTTTCTTCAAAAAAATGATTTCCCTTGTCCCGCTACGTATCATTTAGGCCGTTTAGACACGGCAACCCTCGATAATTATTTAACTCCTTATCTGTTAAAACCAATTCGCGGTTCAGCGGGACAAAACATCAGGGAAATAACCAGTAAAAAAGAATTAGAAGAAGCTTTGCTCACTTTGAATGCCGATGACTATATTTTGCAAGAGTTTGTGCCCGGCCAAAATTTTAGCTGCAGCTTACTGGCAGAAAACGGAAATATTCTGGCGGAAACCATTCAGCTGGAGTTGGAAAGCCGAAACTTTAGTATTTCAACGGCTATCCGTTTTGTAGAAAACAAAGCTATTTCGGAGGCAACCCGACGAATTATAAAAAGAGCTAATTACAATGGCTTGGCTAACCTTGATTTTCGGGTTGATGAAAGAAATGGCCAGCCGAATCTGGTAGATTTTAACGCCCGGTTTTGGTCCAATATCTCCGGTTCAAAAATAGCAGGCGTCGATTTTGTTTTATTAGCTTGCCTTGCTGCAATGAGCATTCCCTTCGAAAAACCCGTCAGCAACGGAAATACCTATCTCATGGGCAGAAGCATTCTTAATTATTACCGAAAGAAAATGCTCCGTCCCATTTATAGAGTTGATACTCATTCTACCTATACCGATTTATGGGAGCGAATTGATGACCCGTTACCGGAAATGGTACGGTTTCTCAGATCCAAAACTGCTCATCAAAAAAAATCAAAGCCTGATGGCCACAATATTTTTTCACATATCAAGATATCTGAGTAGCTCACCCGCGCGGGTTTCGATATCTTCATCAAGTACTTCAGACTCTGAACCGGTGAGAACAGTGTAGCCATAACGGCGAAGGGCAGCAGAAACACGTGAAATATCCTGCAAATTTACTTTTATAGAAACCTCAAAGGCTTGATTTTCTTCGTTAGGCCGCTCAACGGTGAGGCCAAGAATTTTTGCATCTTCAACTTCTATAATCTGCACTATTTCTGAAATAGTGAAATCTGAATAATTCAGTTCAACCGTAAGTACCGAACCATATTCAGCTAAATTCAGCATCTTGGTAAGAGTATCAAGCACTTCACGTTTAGTGATAATACCCAAATACGTCCATTCATTATCAACTACCGGCAATGCCTTCATCTCGTATTGTAGCATCAGCTTCGCTGCCTCAAACAAATGCTGCCCGCCATAGACTTTGGCTGATTCCCCCAAATTCAAATCAACGATCAAAACATCCTTTTGCGTTTCGTGTAGCTGGTTATAGGTAACCTCGCCTATCAGCTTGTTGGTAGCGGAATCAATCACCGGCAGCTTCTTGACGCCTTG
The DNA here is from genome assembly GCA_035699185.1 of Balneolaceae bacterium. Taxonomy (GTDB): domain Bacteria; phylum Bacteroidota; class Rhodothermia; order Balneolales; family Balneolaceae; genus Fodinibius. Next base: position 4,446 of record DASSAY010000088.1, read on the forward strand.
CCGGCGCATACGCTCCCGGCCCGTCTCCACAGAATCGGCTGTTCTCAGCGGTTCAAAATCCGCTGCTATTATTGATTTGTTTATGAGCATCAGCCTAAAAATTAGGGGTTCTAATTAAGTAACTGATTGGGCAGTGCCGTTATTGCTAATGATTGTCTTTAACCGCTTTAAATCTGCCTTAGCTATATCAAAGGTAAGCTTTATATCGGAGCCAATGTATTTTTTTTCTATAATTTTAGCCTCGCGATGTAAAAAAGCTACTCCTTCATATTTTGAAGCGGGAATGGTCATAGTTTTTGTTACAAAATCTTCTTCAATAAGTTCCTGGATGCGCTCTTCAAGCTTTCCTAACCCGATGCCACGTTCAGCCGAAATAAAGGCGGAATCAGGATATGCTTGTTTTAATTCAGCAATTCGATGCGCATCAATCGAATCCATTTTATTAAATACCAGTAATGTTTTCTTGTCTTTTGCATCCATCTCTTTAAGCGTTTCATCCACAACGTTAATATACTCCTCAATCATTCGTGATGAAGCGTCTACCACATGCAGCAAAATATCGGCTTCACGTACTTCATCAAGCGTAGACTTAAAGCTTTCAATCAAATCATGAGGTAGCTTTCGGATAAATCCTACCGTATCAGAAAGCAAAACTTTATGATTGCCTATTTCACACCGCCGTACGGTTGAATCGAGGGTTGCGAACAGACGATCTTCTGCCAGTACTTCGGTGTCTGTCAAAGCGTTCATCAGGGTTGATTTCCCGGCATTCGTATAGCCGACGAGCGAAATACGAATTTTTCCGGAACGTCCTTTTCGCTGGGTTTGCCGCTGCTGATCAAGTTTCTCAAGCTTTTCCTTGAGGTTTGAAATGCGTTTGTCAATCAAACGGCGGTCGGTTTCGATTTGGGTTTCACCGGGGCCGCGAGTGCCGATCCCACCTTGTTGGCGGGACAAGTGAGACCAGAAACGCGTTAACCTTGGCAGTAAATATTGAAGCTGCGCTAATTCAACCTGTGTTTTTGCTGCGGACGTTTTTGCGCGTGATGCAAAAATATCGAGAATTAGCCCGCTTCGATCCAACACTTTGGCTTTGGTTTCTTTTTCAATATTACGGATCTGAGTGGGCGAAAGATCATCATCAAAAATGAGTGAATCGATCTTTTTATCACCCACAATCTGCTTTAGTTCGCGCAATTTTCCCGAACCGATATAAGTAGAAGAATCGGGCTGAGTGCGGTTTTGCAGAATCTTTTCAACCGAAATACCGCCGGCCGTGTTGGTGAGCAGTTCAAGCTCGTCCAGATATTCCTCGGCTTGAAAACGCGGGGTTTCGGGTCCGTAGATGCCAATTAAAAGAGCTCGTTCTTGAGCTATATCAGAATTTTGTATCTCTTCAAACAAGTGGTAATAGATTAGGTTAAAAAATTATAAAAAATTGTCATGTTGAACCCGTTTCAGCATCTTCCGAGATCCTGAAATAAATTCAGGATGACAAAAGGTTTGTTTCAATCTAACTTATGTACATCAATACCTTCATTAAGATAACAACGAATACGGCTGCCGAGTTTGTGCGAAATCAATTTTTGAAAAGCTTTTTTGTGATGCCACGGGACATAAAGCTCGAGTCGGATTAAATTGTTACATTCCTTAAAGCAAGCATGCTCGTCAGGATAATAGATAAAAATATATCTACATCCATTTTCATCTTCATCTTCAACAAAATCAAGAATCTGATGCCAGGCTACGGTTTGAGAAGGTTCGTTTACATTTTTTACGATGCCGTGATCGGTGATAAACCTCTTAGCGATGAAAAAACTGGCAGTAAACCAGCAAAGCCCTAACCAGCCGAATAAAGCCGCGATAATCATTTCTTCTAACGAACCACTGTAAGCCGCAATTGCACCCACTAAAAAAGCAGATGCTAAAAAAAGTGTTGAAAACAGCGGATAACCCTGCATTTTTCCTGTTTTCCAACTCAGGCGTACATTTCGCAATCGAATTACTTTTATGAGCGTCAGCGTAGCCATTACCGCAGCTCCGAGCGTAATCACTCCTAAAATAAACCAAAAAATGATATTAAAATCGGTATTCAACATCAGGTAATAGATTCAGCTTTATATAAACGCGAAATCATCGTTTCTGTTATTAAAAAAAGCAAAGCTAACCAAATAAACCAGTTCCAAATATCTTTTCCGAAAACGGCGGAGGTTAACTGTTCATTTAATCGCTCGGGTGATAATTTTTCAGCGTTGATCATATCAACAATACTAAAAGCTTCACTCGTCATTTCTTGCAGTTTCTGTTCACTTAACGTTCCAAAACGCGATTCCATTATACTCTGATTTACAGCAATTTTGTGCGTTTCATCGCCCGCTTTAACAGCTAAAATTCCCGGCTTCCACTCGTATCCTTTATATGAAATTTGTACTCCATCCGCTGTCTGATGAATATCAGGCTTAAATTCGGTTCCATTTAATTCAAGAATCACTTGGGGTGATGATACCTTGCCGCTCCATTCGAACAGTTCACCCAGTTGATGCTGTTTTAATCCGCCGTTTTGTGATGAGGCCGCGTAGAGCAAACTTCGGTAATAAACGGGTGCAAAAAGCGGGTTGACGGGAAAACTTGACCATCCGGGTCCCGCCCCAAAGGTTGAAATCAGGAATATCCCCTCTCCAAAATGCTGCTCGCTTAGTAACGCGTCACCGTTCGCAGCTTTAAGAATATTTAAAGCGCCGGAATCAGATGATTGTTCATATTTATAATAGAAAAACAACGAAGGCAAATCTACATTAATGGCTTCATCTTCTTTTTTTTCGAATAAATTACTGATAACCGGATGCCCGTCCTGGAGTGCAGCCATTTTTACCGCCGGTTTGAATGATGCATATTCACCCACCACATTGGTAAAGCGGCCGGCATTAAAAAGTGCGAAAAAATCGTTGTAGTTTTGAATGTTTCCCTGCTCAGACGGTAAAAAAAGCAGCCCGTTACCTTTCTGTACGTATCGCTGTAAATCCTGAAACCAGTACTCCGGAACCTGCTCAAGTCCGTCGAGAACAATTACGTCATACTTCTGCCAATGCGACTGATCCACTTTAGAAACTGCCTTTTCGGCAAAGGTTAATTGAGCATTCGTTTGTTGTGCGGCCTTTAAAGCAGGTGCCAAATAAGAATGAAAAGCAGCATTTTGATTCCCATTATTAACCAGCAAAATAGATCTTTTTTGCGGAATGCGAATCACAAAATAACGAGTGTTATCATAGGTAACATCATCACCTTCAAGGATGATTCGTCCGACAATATCGCCCGTCTTTTCTGCTACAATTTCAAAAGCATATTTCCGGCTCTGCCCCGGCTGAAGCGAAACTTCATACTGTCCTGTCAGCTTTCCGTTAACTTCGATAGAAACAAAGTGGTTCGCTACAGCGGCATCACCCACATTTTCTATAGTAACAGAAAGCGAGAGCGGCGAGCCTTTGCTCAGCATCTGGCTGTTCAAAGCAAGCGATGAAATGGCAATATTCTGTTGATTGGCTTTCTGAAGGGTGATAAGCTGAAGAGAAACCGGTTTTGTTTGCGAACTTTCGTTTTTTAGGTTCAGGCCTTGCAAATCATCAAGCTGACTTTGCTGTCCGTCCGAAATAAGATAAATTACGCCCTGCATCTGCGGGGCCTGCTGTAACATTCGGTAAGCCGTTCCTAAGGCTTCGCCGGTATAATGAGCTGTATTCGTTACCGATATTTCATTCACCCCTTTTTTGGCTTGCAAAGCACTACCAAACGAAATATTTGTTTCTTTCTCCCCATTTGTGGCGATGACAGAAAATTTATCACCCGTGTTACCGTTGTCTATAATGTCAACGGCTATTTGCTTCGCTTGATTTATTAACGGCCCGCGGCTGCCGATGCGGCTCATACTCGGGCTATTATCAATAATAATGGCAACGGTTTTGGGGTGATGGGAACTTGCCGAGCCTATAATCGTTGGAGGTAAAAAAGGACGTGCTAAAGCCAAAGCTAAAAACAGCAGGGCAAGGGCTCTTATGGCCATCAGCAAATACTGTTTGATGCGAATCCGGCGAATCGTGCTCTTGCGCAATTCATTAAAAAAGGATAAGGTTGAAAACGATATTTTCTGCGGACGGCGCAGGTTGATGAGATGAATAACAACCGGTACGGCCACTGCAATCAGCCCAAATAAAAAAAGTGGATTTAAAAAATTCATTTACAACAAATTTGTTACTTTTGGGGCTGTGGAATATTACTCTTTAGCAGATTCTGTTCTACCTGCATGTCATCCCGATGCCCCCGCTTTTGGGGAAGAGGGATCTCAAATGCAAAAAGAGCAGATACTGCATTAAGAAAAAAACTGTATCAACGTTTGAGATCCTCGTCATTCAGAAAAACACTACCCGAGCATTCGGGTCAGGATGACATTAAAAATATGCTACCAAGTTAAAACTATAAATTTAACCTCTTTTTCCTAACAATATTTCTGAGAAAATTTTCCCATTCATGAATCAGTTGAAATTTTCGGGCCTGTTTTTACTAACCCTTTTACTCTTAACCTCTTGTTCATCCGTACCAAACGGCCCCTGGCCTGATGCGGTTCCGCAGAAGGTTCCGTTTGTGATCATTCCGGCAGAAAATGCCACGCTCAGCTCTGTACTTGAGTCGCCTTATGCTCCCTTTTTGGATGATATCACCTCTTCGGCCACTCAACTGCTCTCACGCATTGATTCTACGGCTCCATCGCCGCTTAATTTGAAGAGCATCATGCTTTATCCGGGAACCACCACCCGATTGCAAGCCGTTTGGATGGCCCGCGCTCCGGCAGGTTTTATTGAACTGCTGAAAAATACTTTTTACGAAGATTTCACTCAAAACCAGTATTTTTTTCATGATGTAGTCATCCACAAACTGCACTTGCAGAACCGCTATTTATTCGCTGCCCAGCTTCATGACCTCCTGCTGATTTCGGAATCGAGCTTGGGAATCGAAGACGCCATACGTGCTTACAGGGGTGAATTACCGCGCCTTAATTTTGAAAAAATGCCGCCCAAACCGGGGCATATTGTCCTCAATACTCCTTCCTTGGATCGCTGGGTACAGCAGTTAGCCAAAGTGAGCTATCACCCCGTTATTCAATATTCGATGAAGGGAACAAAGCCAGCTTTGCTTACCTTGAACCGGGAAGGTGAGCAGCAAAGCAGGGAATTCCAATTTACCGGAACCATTGCGCTGAGTGATTCTATCCCCTCGAATTTGGTGGCCGCTTTTTCGGGCAGCAACGCGCCCATTACCCTTGACCGTTATATTTCATCCAACGCCGCCGGCTTCGGTATCTTTCGTCGCGAACCGCGGATGGCTCCCCCCACATCAGTACCCGATACCACGAAGCTTGATGCTTTTTTAATGAATAACAAGGTGCAGTATGCCGATATCGCTAACACCCTCGACAAAGAATTTGCCCTTGTTTTATATGCCGAGTCGGGGTTTCTTTCCACCGGCGAGCATCTTTTTATGCGCAAAGTTTCAGATGAATCAACCTTAAGGAATGAACTTGCTAATTTGGCTGATAATGGCCTGATAGAAAGGAGTGACGGCACCTATTACATTCAAAGCGGCGTTTTATCGGAGCTCATCGGCAGCTCTTTATGCTCATTCCAGAATTTTTATCTCGATATAACGGGTGATGTTGTCGTCATTTCGGAGCGAAAAGGCTTGGCGGAGATCGTCTCCTCTGATCACAACAGACGGCGAACGGTTTACTATGAAGAAGAATTCCGGGATATCAAGCAAGGGCTTTCCAATCAGTTAAGCGGTTTATTTTTTCTGAATTCTGAATTTTATTCATTCATTAAACCATTTCTTGCACCCGAAAATTATGTCAACGCTTTCACTTCAAAATTCGACCTGCTCGCCATCGCTACTCGCCTTAGTGAAGACGGCAGCAGCTTATCATTCACTTTAAATACTTATCAAACCGAAGAACAGGATGCTCCCTACCGGGAAAAATGGATCTTTCCAACGGGAGCCGGGCTGTCGGGTGAACCGGTACTGGCGGATATTGGCGGAAGTTCAAGAGATGAAGTTATTTTCGCCACTAAATCCGGTCATTTATATGCATTGGCGGCCGATGGCACGGTGGTAATGCAAGCCAATACCGGCTCGGATGAACCTGTGGGATCGCCGGTGGTTTTTGACTGGTACGCCACCAATCAAAATGTGATTTTACTCGCCGCGGGAAATAAAATCTATGGCTGGGATGATAACGGTCAGCCGTTGCCCAAATTCCCGTTTGAAATGAATGAAGCCATAACAGCACCGCTCGTGGTGGCAGATGTCAATCGGGATGGCCTGCCTAATGCCCTCGTTGCCACGGCAAACCGCAATTTGCATGTACTTAACGGGCGCGGACAAAACCTCATAGGCTGGCCCGTAACTGCCAATGCCGTTATCACCACAAAACCTGTGGTAGAAAATTATATGGGATCGGTTTCTGTTCTTGCTTTCTCTCAAAATGCTGTTCATGCCTGGAATCAAAACGGCAGGCCGAAGCAGGGATTTCCGAAATTTATAAGTTCCTCACTAAACGGATCTCCCATTGTTTATGATGAACATATTTTAGCAAATGCCGCCGATGGCTATCTTTATTCTATAGGATCAGAAAAGATGTTTGCCGATTCACTGAACGTTTTTGAAATCACCTCCGATTCTTCAAATATCGAAGCCGTTTACACATCCAACAGTCCTTTGGTAGGTACACCTGCTGTCCAGCAATTGCCTGCTTATGGCCAGCCTGTCATTTTAACGGTGAGCTCAAACGGTTCCGTTTTTCTGCTTGATACCTCAGGTCAGTTACGATTCACCGAAAACATGGGACAACCCGCGGCTCCTCACTTTTCTCCCTATGTGGCTGATATTGACAAAAATGGCCAGAATGAAATCATCGCCCTTGCCGACTATGGACGTTTGTATGCCTGGAAAGTGGGCGATGGCGAACGTATTTATTCCGTACCTACCTCGAGTATGGAATATCCTATTGTGGCTGATATTGATAATGACGGCTGGAATGAATTAATAGCCCAAACCAACGAAGGCGTGAGGTGCTGGACGATTTATGGTGAATGAGGGAAAAAGGAGGAAGGAAGACCGGAGAAAAGGAGGCCTGAAACAATTTTAAAATCTTTCTCGCCTGACCTTAATAAATTGAAATAACATAGCCGATATCTTTTTTGTTAATTCAATAAGTTGACTGCATCTTCCCTTAGGTATTAAACCTATTGTTTGGCAAAGATAAAGCTGAGTTCTAACTTCACCCGTAGAAGATTTCGCGATATATAAAAATCGGATAAAATTTTTATTAGAATTTCTTTCATATCCCTCTGCTATATTTGATGGAACCGAAACAGCTGCTCGTTGAATTTGATCTCTTAATCCAAAGTCTTTACAATTTTCCAGTTCTTTATAAATTTGAACTGTTAGCTTCATTGCTTCTTTCCATACATTTAAATCTTCAAATTTTTCTATTTTATCAGACATATTCACTTTTATTTTATCAAAAATTACAAAGGCGAATATGCTAATAATTTTTAATTTTTTCGATCTTCTTTCCCGCGGTCTCCTTTCCTCCCGTCTCCGGCCTCCTTTCTAAAAAATTTCTGATAGCGCTTCATCAAGGTGCTTATACCTGAATTCAAAGCCATGCTGCTGAATTTTCTTGGGTTGTAGCCGCAGGCTGTTAACAACAGGTTTGGCAGCTTCACCAAAAACAAAATTCAGTGCAAATTCGGGGACTCTGAATAGCGATGGACGATTAAGTTTATCAGCCAATGCCTTCGCGAATTGATTCATCGTTACCGGGTTAGGTGCACTCAAATTGAAAGCACCTTCAAGACCTTCGTTTTCAATGGCAAAGTTAATGCCCCTGCATAAATCCTGCATGTGAATCCACGGAAAATATTGATCTCCGCTTCCTATAGATCCCCCCACAAAAAGCTTAAAAGCCGGCAGCATTTGCTGAAGTGCGCCTCCCTCCGGCTCCAAAACCACTCCAAACCGCGGGATAGCCAGTCGAACTCCGGCCCCGGTCACTTTTTGAGCTGCCGCTTCCCAATCGACACAGAGGCGCGCCAGAAAATCATCCCCCGCTTTGGATGATTCATCCAGAATCATATCTCCCCGGTCGCCGTAATATCCGGCAGCGGAAGTGGAAACCATTACAGATGGTGGATTTTTTGCTTGTTTAATGGCATCAACAAGCGTGTTCGTGCTTTCGATACGGCTATCATAAATGTTATTCTTCACTTTTTCGCTCCACCTGACTCCAAAAATTGGAGCGCCCGCCATGTTAATTACAACGTCGGCATTTTCCATCTCTGCACCCAGATCATCATCCCATGATACAAACCGCTGGTTTTGGGCCGTCTCGCTTTCATACTTTTCGGGGGTGCGGGTGACCATCGTCAACAGATGCCCCTCCCGCAAAAGCATCGTTCGCAGATAGGAACCGATAAAACCCGTAGCGCCGGTTAAAAATATATTCATGATTTATTTGATATTATTATATAGATTAAAAGTAAAACACACTTTTAAGCAGATTCTTAAAATTTGGATGCTTCTACTCTTAAAACTGATCTTCATAAGGTTATTGATGAGCTTGATGATAAGAAACTTCTGGAAAGGTTCTATCAAGAAATTTTAACCCCTGTTTCAAACTCAAAAAAGCTCTGGCCTAAGCTATCAGAGCAACAGCAGCAGAATGCTCTTAAATCTTTTGAACAAAGTAAAAATAAAAACAATTTGATCGATCATAATTCAGTAATGAATAAGTATAAAGATCTGCTTTGAAGGCAACCACCCCTGGCCCCTCCTTCAAAAGGAGGGGATTTCTCCTTACAAAGGTTTTTTCTATCTAAACGACTGGTACCCAGCTTTCCGGCAAGAATTCTCCCCTTCTCAAGGGGAGATGCAAGAGGGTTTTAATGATCTTAATTTCAGTTAATATGAGCAATAATAAGAAGATATTTAATCGCAAAAACACCAAGGCAAAGCGTAAATATCTTCGGAACAATGTGACTAAGGCTGAAATCATTCTCTGGTCAAAATTAAAAGGCAGACAAGTTGCTAACGCAAAATTCAGAAGACAACATGGTATT
>DASSAY010000089.1:0-4389 GCA_035699185.1 Balneolaceae bacterium
CCTTCAAAGTCTCCATGAGATTTTCAAGGCCTTTCCCATTGATAGCTGAAACAAACAGCGTTTCATCAAAGTCATATTTCTCCTGAACTTTTGAAGCAATTGCTTCAGCCTGCTGCTCAGAAGTTTTATCAATCTTATTAACCACCAACATGATGTTCTTTCTCATGGATGAGAACATTTTGAAAATCCGTCCCGGTATTTCGGGATCGGTAACATCCACAATCAGCAGGATGATGTCGGCATCGGTTCGGGCGCGGTCAACGGTTTTCATCATCGCTTTTTGCAGTTCATAACGAGGATCAATCACTCCCGGCGTATCAAGAAAAATCATCTGGAGGTTTTCTTCGGAATGAATACCCAGAATTTGGTGGCGCGTGGTCTGCGGTTTATGGGTGGTGATAGAAATCTTGCTGCCCAACAGGCGGTTCATCAAAGTAGATTTACCGGCATTGGGCTTGCCGATAATAGCGATGTAGCCGGATTTATGTTGCTCAGTTTCTTTCATCTGCTTAAAAAATTCAAAATTCGAATGTCCAAAATCCAAAACAGAACCGTCCCGTTTCAGATTTTGAACATTCGTGCTTGGGATTTAATTAATGTCTGCTTTCGGCAACATATTGATTCATAATTTCCAGGAAATCTTTAACTGTTTGGTCCAGTCCGCGGAAAAGGGCGATGGAGACGAGCGCGTGGCCGATGCTGATGTCGTTCAAATAGGGCACGGCTTCAATCATCGATCCCAGATTTTGGAGATTGAGGCCGTGTCCCGCATTCACCTTCATGCCTAAATTGTGCGCCAGAATGGCTCCATCTTTTAAACGTTGGAGCTCCTTTTGCCGGGCCTCATCCGTTTGGGCGTTCGCGTAAGTACCGGTATGCAGCTCGATGGCATCGCTTCCCAATTTGTGGGCTCGCTCAATATCTTCTTTATTTGGGTCGATAAACAGGCTGATGGCGATATCGTTTTTACGAATCTGAGGAAACACTCTTTTTTGGAAGTCCTCGAAAACGGCTTCCATCTTTAATCCGCCTTCGGTAGTCAATTCCTCGCGATTTTCGGGCACAAGAGTAACGAAATCGGGATGAACATCAGCAGAAATTTCAAGCATTTCATTGGTAGCGGCCATCTCAAAATCAAGAACGCCTCGCACGGATTTCTTTAAAGCGTACACATCTTCATCACGAATATGCCGGCGATCACCCCGCAGGTGAAAAACGATACCTGCCGCTCCTGCTTTTTCACACACTTCAGCCGCTTCTGCAGGTTTTGGATAGCCCTCCCCCCGCGCGTTTCTGAGCGTGGCCACATGATCAATATTTACCAAAAGTTGCATGCCGAATTCCCTGTTAAATTACAGTTGTCATTTAGCTTTTAAATATAGATCATTTAAGTGATATTTTTAAAGTAAAGATAACGGCATGATTTTTCGGCTGCAGACGGCATTATTGATTTTTTTTACGGCTTGGATGGTGGGTTGCGGAATGGTTCGTCGTTCTGCCTATCCTTCACCCAATCCCCGCGAGAATACTCCACCCGTGGTGACTTCCGAAACTCCTGAATCGAAAGAACCGGCGGCATCCGAAAAGCATTTTTCATCATTAAACGAGGTTCAGGTGAAGCTGATGCAGGCCTATCGCGAGTGGAAGGGGACGCCTTACCAATTGGGAGGCCATTCAAAAAGTGGGGTTGACTGCTCACAGCTGGTTCAAATGGTGTTTGATGAATATTTGGGCATTTCTTTACCTCCCACCACCCGAACTCAATTAAACGCGGGTGAAGGCATTCGTCGCGCGGCCATTCGAACGGGCGATTTAGTGTTTTTTCGAACGGGACGAAAATCACTGCATGTGGGCATTGCCGTAAATCACGGGGAGTTTTTACATGCATCTGCCTCCGAAGGGGTGATGATTAGCAAACTCGGAAATAGCTACTGGCGCAATCGCTTTTTAGCCGCGAGGCGTGTGCTGTGACGAGAATGTTAAATTTTGAATGTTGAATGTTGAATTTCTGTCAACCTATTTGAGGAACACCTGCGGACTCTGAATTATTCCTACTCTTTGCTTCTCTGAGTTAACCCTGTGTAAACAGCTGAGGAAGCAATGGAAAATTATGAATTTTGAATGCTCAACTGAGGCTGAAAAATTAGCGTATTTTTTGTTAATCTCATTTTTTTGAAAGCTGCTGTACGGTTTTCTTTTTATAGGTTCTGCTAACCGGCAATTTTGTTTCATTTAGCTGAAGTTCAGTTTTAGAAAAGAAATCAATTTTATATCTATTTACTATGAATGAGCGATGAATACGAAGAAAGTTTGAAGGTAATTCTTTGATGATAAGGCTGATACGTTGCCGGGTGATAACAGGATCACCCGAAGTGGTAATAATTTTTACATAATCTCCCATACTTTCGACGTATTCAATATCTTCAAATAAAATTTTGGCTTGCCGTCGGTCGGCCTTCACCGTTATAAAGCCCTTTTCAAATTTATTCTTTTCTGCTCTTAATGATTTTGATGTCTTTTGAATAGTGAACGATCTCTTAATTAAAAGTAAGAAAGCTTTCAGAAAAACGATGAAATACAGAATGATAGCTAAAATGAAGACATTAGTAACAATAGGACTCAAATTGTTGTAGTGAAAATCAGCCAGCAAAATAAAAGAGCCTGTGATTACCCACATTTCAAGCCATGTAGAGATGATTAATAAGTAGATGAAGTAGAGAGCGAAACGCGCATATCTTTTTTTGAGAAGATAACGGGGCACCAGAAAAAAATTAAAGAAGTAGGAGGTAGCCACTGCTACAGGCAACAGCATAGAAACAAAGTAGAATGAAAGGGTGAAACTGTCAAAAACTTTACTGAAAACGGCTGTAAGCAGTGCGGTTACAGCAATCCAGAAGAAAATATGGGTTCGGGTTTTGATCATATCGTTTTTAGCTAAAAAACCATTATTTGCCCAAATAAGCACATTTTTTCGATGAAATGCAGGTTTTCGCATGGATTCTACATTGCGTTAATAGCCGGTTCATTAATAGATTGTTGCCGTTATCAATCTTAATTCAATCAAATAGTTATGTTAGATCTATTTTACGCGGGCGGCGTGTTTATGCCAATCCTAACACTGTTACTTTTAATAATCCTTGCAATGGCTGTATATAATGCTCTGCAAGTTTCAAACCAAAAGGTTGAATACATCACCTCATTCCGACACCGGTTAAAATACATCAAGTCTGTGGGCTTATTCGCGTTAGTCTTCGGCTTGTTTGGTCAGCTTATGGGTTTGTATCAAATGTTTAGTGTAATTGAAGTAGCAGGTGCTATTTCTCCCGCCATAGTAGCCGGCGGACTGAAGGTAACGATGATTTCTGCTCTTTACGGAGTTCTTATTTTCTTGATTTCCTATATTGTATGGTTGGGGCTGGACTACTATTTTGATGGAAGGGAAGTGCAGGCTTGAATCACTGTTATTTGAACTGTTTCATTCGTCGGACATCAAGCCCAGATCTGCGATGAATGATTATAAGTACCCAAGAGAGGACTTCCCGATAAAAACCATCGGGACAAGCTTCTCGTCCTTTTTTGACAAGAAGCAAATTAACAGCTTTAATGGGGGTAGTTGTAACAAGGATAGAAAAGTGTACCCAAGAGAGGACTCGAACCTCCACGGCCGTGAGGCCACTAACACCTGAAGCTAGCGCGTCTACCAATTCCGCCACTTGGGCAAATATGAGGGTTCAAATATAGGGAGGTTTCTTGCTAATTTTCAATTTTAAATGTTGAATTATCAATAGTAGAAAAAAGTAGTAAGTAAAAGTAATAAGAGGTCGTCTCACGTTTCACGTCTGCCGTTTGTTCACTTTCTGTGATCAAAAATATACTTCATCAGTTGCCGGTATTCATCTGTCAGCTCCACATTGCGGCGCGCCATCACTGCTTTCATGGTTTCTAAAGCTTTATCCAGCCGGTAAGTTTGAATGACATTAGAGCCCACCCAGCTAAAAGAAGGAATGAATTTCGAGGGAAAATCGGCCGAAAAAATATTGCAGCTCACCCCGCACATGGTGCCGGTGTTGAGTTGAGTGTTGATGGCCGTCTTGGAATGATCGCCCATCACCGTGCCAAAAAACTGCTGTCCGGTTTCGATTTCTTCCTGATTTTCCCAATTCGTGATACGAATGTTGCTGTAATTGTTTTTCAGGTTGGATGTGTTGGTGCCGGCCCCGAAATTACACCATTGGCCGATGAGTGAATTGCCCATAAATCCGTCGTGGCCTTTATTCGAATAGGAATGAAAAATGGAATTATTAATTTCTCCTCCCACTTTACAAACAGGACCAATGGTAGTTTTGCCGTAAATTTTAGCTCCCATATTAATCGTGGTACCCTTGCAGA
>DASSAY010000090.1:0-2242 GCA_035699185.1 Balneolaceae bacterium
AAAGAATAAATTATGAGCCATACCTACAAAACCATCATCTTTAAAACAGATGATCGTGGAATTGCTACCATACAAATCAATCGCCCCAAAAAGTTAAACGCTTTGAATGATGAAGTGCTCAATGAACTTGCTGAGGTGTTCAAAGCCATCCAAATTGATGAAGCGATTAACGCCGTGATTGTTACCGGAGCTGGCGAAAAAGCGTTCGTAGCGGGAGCGGATATTAAAGAATTGCGTGAACTGAACCAGCGTTCGGCACGCATGACTTCCCAAAAAGGACAACAAATTTTTCAGCTTATTGAAGATACAAGAGTTCCCGTTATCGCCGCGGTTAACGGTTACGCTCTCGGTGGCGGTGCGGAACTGGCGATGGCTTGCCACCTGCGGATTGCCGGCAACAATGCCGTTTTCGGGCTGCCGGAAGTAGGCCTGGGGCTCATTCCCGGATATGGCGGAACGCAACGGTTGAGTCAAATTATCGGGCGTGCCCGCGCGCTTGAAATGATTTTAACAGGCAAGCAGGTGAAGGCCGGTGAAGCGTATCAAGTGGGATTGGTGAATGAAGTGACGGATGAAAATCCTGTTGATGCAGCCGGGGAATTGATCGGAAAAATCCTCAAAAACGGTCCGATAGCGATTCGAAGCGCCATCAAAGCAGTATATCACTCCGATCACCACAATGGTTATCAGATAGAAGCTGAGCTGTTCGGCCGACTTTGTGAAACGGATGATTTTGCTGAAGGAACCTCGGCCTTTTTAGAAAAAAGAAGTGCAAATTTTAAGGGGATTTAGGTATAAGGGAATAGGGGAATAAGGTATAGGGTTTGGATGGAAAGTGAATATGATATTGATCAGGAATTTTGGTTGGTGGAAGAGGATGATTTAGATTTTACGACTCTGGATGCCTGGAAGAAAGCTCGAAAGGTGAAATTGTTCTTTTATCAAAAAGTTTTGCCGAAGTTGCCTAAGGAAGAAAAATATCAGTTAGGGACGCAGATAAGAGATGCATCTGTAAGTGGAACAGCAAATATTGCGGAAGGTTACGGGAGGTTTCATTATCAGAAAGTATCCAGTTTTATCGAATTTCTCGTGCATCACTCTATGAACTTAAAGATCATTTGATAAGTTGTTTCGATTTAAATTTTATTGACAAAAAGCTACTTAAAGAAGGGCTAAATCTAATTGAAGAAGCAAAGAAAACACTTAATGGATACATAAACTTTGTAAAAAAGCAAAAAGCGAAATCTTGAGATTCTTATACCCTATACTTTATACCCTTTATACCTAATGATCGAAATTTCACTCATAATTCTCTCCATCTTTCTCGTCGCCTTTTTCTCGGGCTCAGAAGTCGCTTTTATCAACGCTAATCAGCTTAAGCTGGAAATAGAATCACGCAGAGGCTCGCGAACAGGCCGTACCGTCAGCTATTTTGTCCGCAATCCTGAGGCTTTTTTGACCACCGCGCTCATTGGCAAAAACATCATCATTGTGATCTATGCTACGTTGATGACTCTATTTCTGCTTGCACCTGTTACTGGATGGTACCAAATTTTGTTTGGAGTGATGCCTTCGCAGGTGATGCTTTTGCTCATTCAAATCGTGTTTACATCGGTGATCATCATTCTGTTTGGTGAAATCCTGCCTAAGGCCTTGTTCCGCATTCATGCCGACCGGTGGATGAAAATCATCGCGGTCCCCCAGCGTATTTTTTATTGGTTCTTTAAGCCCTTCATTATAGTGGTCAATGCGACATCCAACCTGCTAAACCAAATAGTATATCCTAATTCGGAGGCGGGGGATGCTACGTTCCGGCCCGTGAATGTGGAGTTGACTCTTAAAAAGTTTGGTAAAATTGGCGGCAGTGATCTCGATAAGGAAGATTCCGAAATCCTGCACAATGTGCTGGAACTCTCGAACAAGCGGGTGAAAGAATCGATGATTCCCCGTACAGACATCATGGCGGTTGAAAAAAGCACGAGCATTGATGAAACGCTGAAATTGTTCATCTCTTCCGGCTTCTCTAAGTTGCCTATTTACCAGGAAAGCATCGATGATATTATCGGGGTAATTTTTGCTTATGACCTGTTCAGCAATCCCGAAAGCCTCACGAAAATTATCCGCCCCGTCAAGCTCGTTCCCGTCTCGAAGAAATCGAAGGATTTGCTGTCAGAATTCCGTCAATCAAATATTTCGGTGGCCGTAGTGATTGATGAATATGGCGGAACGGCGGGCATGGTGA
>DASSAY010000091.1:0-2417 GCA_035699185.1 Balneolaceae bacterium
GCAGCGTTCAGCGGAGGGATCCGGGGTGGGTTTCGGAACTCAAGAGCAGGCTACCGGATAAATGGAACAGCTCTCCACTTAAAACCCTTATTAAAAATAATAGCGAAGGCCCACGGCCCCGTTGCCTGCTAATTCTACTTCGGGGGTGATGTCTAAAATGGGTGCGGCTTCAATAAAAATATCAAACGGGATTGCCTGGAATACATAATTTAAGCCAACCGGAATCCGGATGCCTGCTGTAGGATCATCGGCGAAAATCACTCGTCCCCCGATGCCATAATAAAAGGCCAGATTCTCTTCATCAATATCATTGAACCATGAATGCAGCAAATAATCGACATGTAAATGAAGCGCCTCTGTCCTTCCGGCGAGCGACCATGCAGCGCCGATATCAAATGCCGAGTGTTCGTTGTTCCATATTTTAACAGAAACGCCCGTCGGTTCACCAAGCATGAGCCCGACACCCAAGCTTCCACCCTCATCACTGTGGGCTTGCGCCTTTACTGAATCAGGTTTTAGAGTGATTAACACCCCGATAGTAAGGGTCAGAACAAGTACTTTTGGTGATCTCATATTTTAAAAGTTTATTATTTAACGTGAGTTCAAGATAAAAATATAAATCCAATGGGGAGATTGCTTCACTCTTTGTTTGCCCATGCAAAATGATGCTGATATTGAAGTTAGTAGCGTTTAAAAAAAATATTAATGGTAATCCGTTCGCAATGACAAGTTTTTTTTTTGTCTTCTCCAAATCTCCAAAACTGTCATCGCGAAGAAGCGTTTTTTGCGACTGAAGCGATCTCCCAACGAAGATGCAGAATAGATTCAGAATTGGAATAGCAAGGTTTAAATTTTTGTATTGGCCATATCGAAACTTCGTTTAATGGTTGATCATTCAATCCGGGGTTTAAGAGCGGCAATAGTAAGTAGATACTATGAGATTTATCTTAACTCATACTTTGGCGCCTTAGCGGCTCAAACTTTTCGGGAATTATTACCCTCTAAATTAGTTATAATGGTACAAGGAACATCTAACCTCCGCTCATGCCTGCATTCATTCAAAATATCGCCACCGCCGTTCCCGAAGAATCGTACGAACAACATTTTTTGCGGGACCGGATGAAGGAGTATATCAGTGACCGGGAGGCTACGCGGCGCATCATTCACCGCATTTACTCGAAGTCGGGTATTAAAAAGCGGCACACAGTGATTCACGATTTTAATGCCAATGGTTCCCCGCGCTTCTTTTTTCAAAAGGACGGTTCGTTTGCATCTCCATCCACCGGAAGGCGGAATGCGTTGTATGAAGATAAAGCCAAGACACTCTTTGTCGACACGGCTCGTAAAGCTATTGACGAAAATCATTCGGTTGATAAGAGCGACATCACCCACATCATTACCGTTTCTTGCACCGGATTTTTTGCCCCCGAACCCGGGTTTGAAATCATCAAGCAACTTGGCCTTTCGCCTTCGACCCAGCGTTTTCACCTTGGATTTATGGGTTGCTTCGCGGCTTTTCCCGCCATGAAAATGGCTAAATCATTTTGTGAATCTCAGCCCGATGCCACGGTTCTCATCGTTTGCCTGGAGCTTTGCAGTATTCACTTGCAAGCTTCCGAATCAACCGATAACCTGATTTCGGCTTCGGTATTCGCGGACGGAGCGGCGGGGATGATGGTTCGTTCTCAAAAACCAAAGGATTCCCCGGCCTTTGAACTTCGTCAATTTGCCACTTCCATCGCCGATGAAAGCGAAGGCGACATGGCATGGACCATCGGCGATACCGGTTTCAATATGGTGCTTTCAACCTACGTGCCGGACATTATTGAATCGAATCTGGCCGCAGCCATTCAGCCTCTTTTCGAAGATTATGACTTAAGCCCCCGGCAAATTGCTTACTGGGCCGTTCATCCCGGCGGACGTGCTATTCTGGATAAAGTACAAACCAGCCTGGAACTGGATGAAAATCAGCTTGCATCATCCCGTAAAGTGCTCACAAATTATGGAAATATGAGCAGTGCTACTGTTTTATTTGTGCTGGCGGATATTCTCAAAAAACCGCAACAAGCCGATTCCGAACCGGTTTTAGCGATGGCCTTCGGCCCCGGCCTTACTATTGAAAGCGGGTTACTGGTTAAGAGGATGGGCTAAAATATGTTAAAGCTTTGCTCTATGATCAACATTTAATAATGTTGAAGGAACCACCCCTAACCCCTGACATTACCCATATAATTTTAAATTTCTTTTAAATCAACAGCATTTACATTTACAATTTAAATAGTTTTGCTCATGATTCATCTCCCTCGAGAGGAGATGGTTTTCTTCAGAGTACCTGAAGAAAATCTGAGGGGTGTTTTTGGCCAAATTAATGACGAACACCTCCCGACCCAATTTCGCAAAAAACCGCGAAATTGGCC
>DASSAY010000092.1:0-2788 GCA_035699185.1 Balneolaceae bacterium
ACTTTGGTGGTGATCTAACTTATAACGCTATTGCTGCAAAAGCTTATTTTGATTTCACCAACTTATGGAGTTTTAGCTTTAACGCCGACTACAATTTTAGCACTTACGATGATCGCCTGTTGCGAGGCGGTCCGCTGGCTAAGCAACCGGGCAGTTACTATTTTTCAGGAGTGATTGAATCTGATCCTTCCCAAAAGGTCTCTTTTGATATCGGGCATCTCCGCAGCAACACTGCTTCCGGTGAACTGGAACGGGATTTTTTCGTGGATTTAACCATTCGTCCTACATCTTACATTCAGCTCACCATTTCACCCAACTATAATTATCAAACCAATACTGCACAATATGTAACCCAAATAGCTGATCCATTCGCTGTTAACACTTATGGGAAACGTTATGTTTTTGCGGCCATCGATCAGCATACCTTATCAACGGCCTTTCGTTTAGACTGGACTTTTACGCCGGAGATAAGCCTTCAAACCTATGTGCGTCCGTTTATAACCAGCGGTGATTTTTTCAATTACAAAGAATTCACCCAGCCAAAGGGCTATGAATTCGCTGTTTATGGCGAAGAACGAGGAACCATCACCCAAAGCAGCAATTCTTATACTGTTGATCCCGACGGCGCCGGCCCCGCCCAGTCTTTTAGCTTTCGTGATCGGGATTTCAACTTCAAAGCGATTCAAAGCAATGTGGTTTTTCGATGGCAATATCGACCGGGATCAACTTTATTCATTGTTTGGCAGCAGGATAGATCTGTTTCAACCATCAATAATGATCTTCAATTGCAGCGGGATGTTAGTCAGTTATTTCGCTCAAAACCAACCAATGTTTTTCTGGTGAAGCTTACCTACTGGTTCGGTACTTGATTCTGTTTTTAGCTTCCTAAGCAAAGCTACCTTCAAAAGGCCTCTTTTCGTTTGGAATGAGGCCTTTTTTAATTGGCTATGGGTTGCCACAGTTCTTCACAATAAACACTGATTGCATTCTACATAATGCCGCTCCAACCCGCGCCTAAAACTCCTTTTCCCTTTGAGAATCTTTGTGTATCCTCTTTCCGTAGATATTCACTGCCCAACCTTTTTATTAACATAGCTTAAGTAAGAATTAATGGTTTATTTCAAACAGCTGTTTGCCACTCTATTTTTGATTTCTTTCTCTTTTCTTGGCTGTCAAAGCCAGGATTCTGCCATTTCTTTTCTCGCGCTCGGTGACTCTTATACCATCGGTGAACGCGTAGGGGTTGAAGAAAGCTGGCCCGTTCAATTGAGTGAACAGTTACGAGCCGAAGGCCTTGATGTGGCTGCCCCAAAAATCATTGCCCAAACCGGGTGGACGACCCAGGATTTGAAAAAAGCCATTGCCAAAGCAGATCTTGAGCCGCCTTACGACCTTGTTTCCCTGCTTATCGGTGTTAATGATCAATATCAGGGCATTGATATCTCAAAATATCCTTCAAATTTCCGCTTTTTACTTGATAAGGCCATTACCCTGGCAGGCCATAAACCTGATCATGTGCTTGTGCTTTCCATTCCTGATTATGGCGCCACTCCTTTCGGGCAACAAAGAAACTCTAAGAAAATTTCAGCTGAAATTGAAAACTATAACAGTATAAACAAAGATATAGCAACTCGTTTAGGTGCTCATTACATAAACATCACCCCGATTTCTCAAAAGGCCAAGATAAATCCCGCTCTCGTAGCTTCCGATGGCTTGCATCCTTCCGAAAAAATGTATAAACAGTGGGTTGAAAAAGTGCTTCCAATTACCTTAACTGAATTTGAAAAAGAAGCTTTGAATTAGCCCCTGATTTTCACAGATACACACAGATTTTATTATAAAATCTTTAAGTAATTAGAAATTTTTTACTAAGAAATAATTTGATCTGTTTAATCAGTGCCAACTGTGGCAAAACAATAACAACTCACGTATGGATTTAATTACAAAAATCAAGCGCTCTTATAATCGAATTTATCATGATGTTTTAGATACTCCCCTGCTGCATTCAAAATGGTTGAGTAATTTTTGCGGGGGCAAAGTGTACCTAAAACTTGAGAGTGAGCAGATTACCGGTTCGTTCAAAGCACGCGGCAGTTTGAATAAGCTGCGATGGATTGAAGAGCAAAAGCTGGACGCGCTTCCCGTAACGGCTTCAACCGGAAACCATGGGCTTGGTTTTGCCCGGGCTTGCGACCTTTTGGGGATGAAGGGCAAAGTTTTTCTGCCTAAAAATGCCGTTTCATCAAAAGTAGAGGCGATTCGGGAGTATAATGTTGAGCTTGAGTTTTACGGAGATGATCCCTTTCAAACAGAGATGTATGCACGCCGGGAAGCCGAAGAAAATGGCTGGATTTATGTTTCTCCTTATAACGATCGACAGGTTATAGCGGGGCAAGGAACCATCGGTATTGAAATTATGAAGGCTGTCAATCCCAATAATATTCTGGCTACGGTGGGTGGCGGCGGATTGATTTCGGGTGTTGGCAGTTATGTTAAAAATCAATCACCTGAAACTAAAATTATTGGTTGTCAGCCGAAGAATTCAGCTGAAATGAGCGTAAGTGTGCGAGCGGGAGAATACCGTGAAGTGGAATCAAAGCCTACCCTTTCCGACGGCTCAGCCGGTGGCTTTGAACCGGACTCCATCACTTTTGATCTATGTAAAAAATTGGTAGATGATTTTATCCTGGTTTCGGAAGATGAAATTATTGAAGCGATTCGTTCTATGATCAGTCATCACAGCAAGTTAGTAGAGGGTGCGGCGGGAGTAGCAATTGGCGCCTTGCTA
>DASSAY010000093.1:0-2122 GCA_035699185.1 Balneolaceae bacterium
ACACCCAGCTCGCTGATCAGATCCGTAAAAAGGTACATACCATCATCGCCATTGGTGAGGCTCGTCCCCTGATTGAAGAGCAGTTGAAGGCGGTCGTCCCCCATTTTAAGACGGCAGAAACGATGTACGAAGCCGTTCGGAAAGCGAAAAAGGATGCCAAGAAAGGCGAGGTGGTATTACTGAGCCCCGCCTGTTCATCATTCGATATGTATGAAAATTACGAACACCGAGGCAACGAATTCAAAAAAGCAGTAGATAAGTTATAAATCCAAATATCAAATTTTCAAAATCCGAAACGGCAACGTTTAGAACATTCGAACATTAGGATTTAGAATTTTAAACAATATGCTATATACAACGCCAAATAGAAATCTTTCATCCATTATGGGCACCAGCCCGGATGACATTGATACGCCCAAACAAGGCAGTGATCGTGTGCTCCTTGTGTCGGTGATTGTGCTAATGATTTTTGGCACGCTGGCTGTTTATTCTTCGATTGCTTATTTCGCTGAATCGAATCATACCACAGCCGGGACTCTTGCTTTTGGACATGTTGTTAAGCTTGGCATTGCCTTTCTGGCCATGCTGATCGTCTCAAAAATTGACTACCATCTGCTGGCAAAACTCAGCCGGATCGGGGTTATAACAAGCTGGATTCTTCTTATCGCAGTCATGTTTTTCGGGAACGAAGTCTTTGGCGCCCAGCGCTCGCTCGATTTTGGAGCTTTCTCATTTCAACCGTCTTCGTTCGCTGTAGTAGCTCTGCTGATTCACGTATCGGTACTGCTAAGTGAAAAGCAGGAATATATCAAAGATTTCAAACGTTCTTTTCTGCCTGTGATGATTTGGGTGGTCATTACCTGTGGCTTGATTGGCATCGAAGATTTCAGCAGTGCGGCCGTACTGATGGCCTTTTGCCTGCTGGTGATGTTCGTGGGACGCATCAGCATGCTGCAATTGGCAACGCTTGTACTTATCGGGGTGATGGGATCGGCCCTTTTAGTCTGGCAATCGCCCGAGCGCCAAAGCCGGCTTGATCATTATATCAGCCAAATCACGGATATTAAAAGCAGTGAATTTAAAATTGCTGAAGGTTACCAGTCACAACAAGCTCAAATTGCCATTGCACGGGGTGAAATATTTGGCGTCGGAATCGGCAAAAGTACGCAACGCGCTTTTCTTCCGGCTCCTTATAATGATTTTATTTTTGCCATCATCGCCGAAGAATATGGAATGATAGGTTCTGCTACCTTAATCTTTGTTTTCATTCTTATTCTGTTTAGGGGCATCGGAAAAATTGCCAAAAATGCTCCCGATGCACTCGGCATGCTGATGGCAACCGGCTGTACCCTAACTGTAGTACTTTATGGATTTATAAACGCCGGTGTTGCCAGTGGATTGTTACCCGTAACGGGCCTGCCAATGCCCTTCGTCAGCTACGGCGGCACCAGCACTCTTTTTGCGGCGATCATGGTCGGCATTTTGATGAATATTTCGAAACAAAACGGTAAACGGGCTGTTTTCTATGCTTGATGTCCAGGAAAACATATCGCCGGTTGAACAACAGTCAGCCACTGCTGAGCCCAAGCTGAAAGTAATGATTGCGGCAGGCGGCACCGGGGGACATGTTTATCCCGCTATTGCCATTGCCGATGCTTTGCGGGAGGAATCACCCGCTGTTGAGATTCACTTTGTGGGAACCAAAGATCATATGGAATGGCAGGCTGTTCCCAAAGCCGGTTATGATATCAGCGGCATTTGGATTAGCGGTTTTCATCGCCGGTTCACTCTAAAAAATCTCGTTTTCCCGTTTAAATTGATAACAAGTTTGGTTCAAAGCCGGAAAATAATCAACCAATTCAAACCGAATGCTGTCGTTTCCTGTGGCGGTTATGCTGCGGGACCTGTGGGCTGGACAGCCGCAAAAAAAGGCATTCCACTGGTGATCCAGGAACAAAACAGTTTCCCCGGCATCACCAACAGAATGCTTGGCAAGTATGCTGATTTAATTTTCACCGCTTTCAGGGAGGCTGAAAAATATTTTCCATCAGGGAGAACTGAAATGGCGGGGAACCCAACGCGAAAATCACTGACCGAAGTCGATCAGCAGCAGGCCTACGAT
>DASSAY010000094.1:0-2278 GCA_035699185.1 Balneolaceae bacterium
CGACGGCTCTATGACCATCTCCGATAACGGTAGTGGAATTCCGGTTGATGAACATCCAAAAATCAAGTTGCCCGCGGTTGAAGTGGTACTCACCAAGCTTCACGCCGGTGGCAAGTTCGATAAAAATACCTACAAAGTTTCGGGTGGATTGCACGGGGTGGGCGTGAGTTGTGTGAACGCTTTGTCATCCCATTTTTATGCGGAAGTACATCGTGATGGCGAAATCCACGTGATGGAATTTGAGTACGGAAAAACGGTTCAGCCTTTGAAGACGAAAGGCAAGACCAAGAAAACCGGCACTATCATCACCTTCACCCCGGATGAATCCATCTTTACCCAAACTACGGAATTTAAGTTCGACATCATTGCCGATCGCATGCGCGAGCTGGCATTTTTAAATCCGGAGATAACCATAACGCTCCGGGATGAACGTGAAGATGATGAAGAATTGGAAGAGATTTTCCACTTTGAAGGCGGCGTAAAAGATTTTGTGAAGTACCTGGACGAAAGCCGCGAGCCGATGATGGAAGATCCAATTCTCATTCAGGGCGAAATGGATATGGTACCCGTGCAACTGGCTATTCAGTATAATAAAAGCTACTCGCAGAATGTTCATTCTTACGTTAATAATATTAACACGCGCGAGGGTGGCACGCATATTTCAGGATTCCGTCG
The DNA here is from genome assembly GCA_035699185.1 of Balneolaceae bacterium. Classification (GTDB taxonomy): domain Bacteria; phylum Bacteroidota; class Rhodothermia; order Balneolales; family Balneolaceae; genus Fodinibius. The sequence continues at coordinate 676 of DASSAY010000094.1, forward strand.
TGCCTTAACCCGCTCGCTGAAGAAATATGCCAAAGATAACAACCTGATTAAAAGTGATGTAGGTATTTCGGGTGAAGATTTCCGTGAAGGAATGACGGCGGTGCTCAGCGTGAAAGTTCCCGAGCCGCAATTTGAAGGTCAGACGAAAACCAAACTCGGTAACTCCGAAGTGCAAAGCGCGGTAGAGGTTATTGTTTATGAAAAGCTGAATGAATATCTCGAACGGAATCCCAAGACGGCAAAGCAGATCCTTGAAAAAGTAATTCTTGCTGCTGAAGCTCGTGAAGCGGCGCGAAAAGCTCGCCAGCTTATCCAGCGTAAAAGCGCGATGAGCGGCGGTGGTTTGCCCGGTAAACTCGCGGATTGTTCTATCAAAGATCCTGAGCATAGCGAAATTTATCTGGTAGAGGGTGATTCTGCCGGCGGTTCCGCAAAAATGGGGCGAAACCGAAGTTTTCAGGCGATTCTTCCCTTACGCGGTAAGATTTTGAATGTAGAAAAGGCGAAAATCAATCGTATTCTCGAAAATAATGAAATCCAGGCAATGATTACGGCTCTGGGTTCAGGAGTTGGCCATGCCGAAGAAGATTTTGAGCTCGAAAACTTGCGGTATCACAAACTTATTATCATGACCGATGCCGATGTGGACGGTTCTCACATTCGTACCCTTTTGCTCACGTTTTTCTATCGGTATATGAATCCGCTCATTGAGCACGGCCACGTTTATATCGCCACGCCGCCGCTGTACCGCATTTCATATACGCGCGATAATATTGATTATGCCTGGGATGATGAAACTCGCGATAAAATTATTAAAGATCTTAAAAGGAAGAAAAAGAAGTTTGATGTCTCCCGTTATAAAGGGCTGGGTGAGATGAATCCCGAGCAACTTTGGGAAACCACAATGGATCCCGAAACACGCACCTTGCAGCAGGTAACGGTTGAAAGTGCAGCCGCTGCCGACAAACTTTTTTCAACCCTGATGGGCGGCGATGTAGAACCCCGGCGCGAGTTCATCGAACGCAATGCCAAGTACGCCACTTTGGATATTTAATAATCAGACGGTTGGGGAAGGGAAATTTTTTAGTTGTCATTTCGAGCGGAATCCCGATGGTTTTTATCGGGATGAAGTCGAGAAATCTCATCCGCCATAGTTAGCAGCTGAATCTGAAAGTATGAGATTTCTCCATTCCGAGCGGAAAACCACCGCTCTCCAGTCGAAATGACAACTTCAGGGATTCAAAAAAATCAATCAAATTTAATTTTACTCTAACAGCAACATAGTTTTCCATGGCAAGAGAAAAAATTATACCCATTACAATAGAAGACGAGATGCAATCATCCTACATCGATTATTCGATGTCAGTAATTGTATCTCGTGCCCTTCCCGACGTACGTGACGGCCTCAAGCCGGTCCACCGTCGAATTCTTTACGGAATGAGCGAGCTGGGCATGCTTCATAATCGGAATTACAAGAAAAGCGCACGTATTGTCGGTGAAGTTTTAGGTAAGTATCATCCGCATGGTGATACAGCCGTTTACGATTCTATTGTGCGTATGGTGCAAGAATTTTCTCTCCGTTACCCGCTGGTTGACGGTCAGG
>DASSAY010000095.1:0-4594 GCA_035699185.1 Balneolaceae bacterium
CCGCTCTCTGTTTATCCATGTGCAAAAAACAAAAAAACTTATGGAGCTGCGTGATATGGCTATCCGGTTTTTTGACGGTTCAAATGATGAACCTTTTATGCCCCACCTGAGTTTGCTTTATGGCGATCTGCCCATAAAGGAAAAAGGCAAAATATTGAACAATATCGGTCGCGAATTTTACGAAAACATAGAAATTAAGAGCCTTGTTCTGATGAAAACCAGCGGCGAACCGAGCCAGTGGCTTAAAATTCATACCGCCGTTTTTAAACCTTTATAACTCGGCAATATGCTGTTTTGTCTGTTGACAATCTATATTTAAATGGCGATGATCAATGGTCTTGTAAATTTTAACTATGGCGGTAAAAACGTTCGATTTTGCCGACTTCAAAATTAATAAAATGTCTGAACACAAGTTTCTTGAACAAGTTAACCGGGCCTTTGATATGGCCGCAAAACATTCACGTTTCGACCAAGGGCTGCTTGATCAAATAAAAGCATGTAACAACATTTACCATTTCACCTTTCCTCTTGAACGTGATGATAATTCTATTGAAGTGATTCACGGATGGCGGGTGCAGCACAGCCATCACAAGCTGCCTACCAAGGGCGGCGTTCGGTTCAGCACTATGGTGAATGAAGATGAAACAATGGCGCTGGCCGCATTGATGACCTATAAATGCGCCGTGATTGATGTGCCTTTCGGAGGCGCCAAAGGCGGAATAAAAATTGATAAAAGCCGGTACTCCGATGGTGAGATTGAACGCATCACCCGACGCTACGCTTATGAACTGACCAAAAAAGGATTTTTAGGCCCGGGCAGTGATGTTCCTGCTCCCGATTACGGAACCGGCGCCCGCGAAATGGGCTGGATTTTAGACACCTACCGCCAGCTCGAATCGGACCTCAACGCCGAGGCTTGTGTTACCGGGAAACCTATTCCACAAAGTGGTGTGCGGGGCCGAACCGAAGCAACGGGACGCGGCGTCTATTTTGGCATTCGCGAAGCCTGTGAAAATAAAGAAGACATGAAAGCCTTAGGGCTGAAGAAGGGAATTGAAGGCAAAACTTTTGTTATACAAGGGCTGGGAAATGTAGGTTACAGTGCCGCAAAAAATTTATGCAATGCCGGTGCTCGATTAGTAGGTGTAGCCGAAATTGAAGGTTCCATCTATGATGCCAAAGGCATCAATTTGGAAAAATTAATGGAATACCGCCAGGATAACGGTTCAATTATCGGATTTGGAAATACCAAAGAACTGGAAAGCAATACGGCCGTACTCGAAGCAGAATGTGATATTTTAATTCCCGCGGCGCTCGAAAATCAAATCACCCACGACAACGCGCCGAATATTAAGGCTAAGATATTGGGTGAAGCCGCAAACGGTCCAACTACAGCAAATGCTCACAAAATACTAAAAGATAAAGGTTTACTCATCATCCCGGACAGTTATTTAAACGCAGGCGGGGTAACCGTTTCGTATTTCGAATGGCTGAAAAACTTATCCCACGTTCGGTTCGGACGCATAGAAAAAAGATTTGAAGAAAGCACCTACCGAAAAATTCTCAAAGCGATTGAAGAAACTTCAAATCACACCTTTTCGAAAAAGGAAATGGCTGAATTAGCTCGCGGGGCTGATGAGGCCGCCTTGGTTGACTCTGGCCTGGAAGAAACGATGGTCAACGCCTATCAGGAGCTCAATGCACTTCGCAAAAAGAATGATATTGATTTGCGGACATCCGCCTATTTATGCGCCATTGAAAAAGTGGGCATCATTTATGAGCAAATGGGTATTTTCCCTTAAATTTGCACGCGGAACCGCGAAGGCGCAAAGGGTTTATATAGCTGAATTAAAAACGTCTCCCCTTTAGGGGAGATGATTTTCTTCAGTGTTCTGAAGAAAATCTGAGGGGTGTTTTGTGGATCCAACATTTAGCGTACTAATGAACCAACTATCCCCCAAAAATATCAAGCAGTGGAATGAAGGTTCATTTTTCAAAGCGTATGAAATTTTAGGCGCACACCTACAGGAAAACAGCGCCCGGTTTGCCGTTTGGGCGCCTCGTGCAAGCTCTGTTAGCGTAGTCGGTGATTTCAACGGCTGGGATGGCAGGCAACATCCCATGCAAAAGGATGAATCGACCGGAATCTGGAGCGCCTTTGTCCCCGAAGTTGAGCGGGGGGCCTTGTACAAGTTTGAAATCAAATCACCCCGGCAAAAAAACTCTTTTCTAAAAGCCGATCCCTATGGACGAATGATGGAAGTTCGTCCCAAAACGGCTTCGGTGGTTTATCATTTAGAAAGTTTCGACTGGAGTGATGAAGAATGGCTGAGCCGTCGCCGCAAGCGTGAATGGCGTCAGGAGCCGATTTCAATCTACGAAGTGCATGCCGGATCGTGGCAGCGAACGGATGATAATGAACCTCTCGGCTACCGGGAGCTGGCGCGCCGGCTCATTCCGTACGTAAAGTCGGGCGGATTCACCCACATCGAACTGCTGCCCGTTGCCGAACACCCGCACGATCCTTCCTGGGGCTATCAAGTTACGGGCTATTTTGCGCCTACCAGCCGTTTTGGTGAGCCGAAGGACTTCATGTATTTCATCAATGAATGCCACAAAAACGGCATCGGGGTAATTTTGGATTGGGTTCCGGGGCATTTTCCTAAAGACGAGCATGGTTTGCAGCTATTCGACGGCGCGCCGCTTTACGAATATGGCGATCCCAAAAAGCGCGAGCAGAAGGACTGGAATACGCTCATTTTCGATTATGAGAAGGCCGGGGTTCGAAATTTTTTGCTGTCCAATGCCCATTACTGGTGCGAAAAATTCCATATCGATGGCCTTCGTGTTGATGCAGTCGCTTCTATGCTTTACCTGGATTATTCGAAAGGCCCGGGCGAGTGGGCCCCAAACGAAAAGGGTGGAAAAGAGAACCTGGAAGCTATCGAATTTTTGAAAGATGTTAACGCGCTTGTTCATCGCGAGTTTCCGGGCGTCTTAACCTTTGCCGAAGAATCTACGGCCTGGCCGGGCGTTACAAAAAGGGTGGAAAAAGGCGGACTCGGTTTCGATTTTAAGTGGAATATGGGCTGGATGAACGACACGCTCAGCTACATCACCAAAGATGAGAAAGAAAGAAAGCAGGAACCGGGAAAAATTACCTTCCCGATGATGTACAATCAATCCGAATATTTCGTGTTGCCGCTCTCGCATGATGAAGTGGTTCACCTTAAAAAACCGCTGCTCAAAAAAAGCCCCGGCAGCGGGCATGAACAGTTTGCGAATTTACGGCTGTTGCTTAGCTATCTATTCACCCATCCCGGCAAAAAACTGCTTTTTATGGGTGATGAATTCGGTGAAACCCGGGAATGGGACGAAAACCGCGCCTTGGATTGGCCATTGCTTGAAAAAAACGCGCATCGCGGAATAAAAAACCTGCTTGATGACCTGAATCGACTATATAAAAGGGAAAAAGCGTTGCATCAAACCGACCGCGAAGAAACGAATTTTGAATGGATTGAAACAGGGAAGGATATCCCTTCCTTATTCGCTTTTTTGCGGAAAAGTGAAGATTCTTCAATCCAGGTATTGATTGTGCTCAATTTTTCAGAGAATGAGGTGAAGAGTTTTGCGCCTGCTGTTTTTGACAGCCTGCAATTTGATGTTATTTTTAACAGCGATTCAGAATATTACGCCGGAACGAACGGGGGTGGCTTTATAGAAGAAGGCAAGCTTTCTCTTGAACCGTTTTCGGCATTGATTTTAAAAGCGGGAAGGCAGAAGTGAAAAGGCAACCGGCAGAAGTGTTATGCTTCCATCAATAATGTACAAACCATGAGAACACATTTCAGCGCTCCGTGGGATACCAGCTTAAAATTGCTTACCGGCTTTTTTTCTCTCATTCTTCTCGCGGTGATGTTTTATGAACTGACCCTGGTTTCGGTAGTTTTGATTCTTTCCATCTTTTTTGTTTGCGCTTTTTGGGGCGTAAGGGGTTATACGATCAGTGAGACAGAGTTACTCATTCGCCGCCTGGGCTGGGCTAACAGAATAAAACTCAGCGATATTGATGACATCAGGTATGAACCGAATATTATGAAAGGATCTATCCGGATCTGGGGCATCGGCGGCTTGTTTGGCTTCATCGGTTACTTTAGAAATAGCAGGTTGGGCAACTACAAAGCTTATTCAACCAGCAACAAACATAGCGTGGTTCTGGATGTAAATGGCAAAAAAATAGTGGTAAGTCCCGACTCGCCGTCTGAGTTTATTGAAGCTGTTCAAACCACTCAAGAAAATTGATCGGGTTTAAGGTGCCGGACACTTTTGAAGTGCCCGGCACCTTGTAAATTTCTCCCTCCATCTAAACTTTTCTTTTCGCTTTAGCGTTACTTATTTCAAATACTTGAGCCATTTGCACATTTGTTATGAATAAGTTAAAACGCTATCTACGAGAGCCCGTCAACAGCATCACCCACGGCATCGGTGCCATTTTATCGCTGGTGGGACTTGCCCTGCTTTTATACAAGGCCGTTTACCACGGCTCGATGAACCATCTTATTGCCTTTTCGATGTTCGGGCTTAGCATGGTTTT
>DASSAY010000096.1:0-2036 GCA_035699185.1 Balneolaceae bacterium
AGGGCTTAGCGGGCGATTTAAAATCGCGGGACAAATTACGGTTGGCCTGGCCCTCGGCTGTACCCTGTACTTTTGGCCCGAGTTTTCTGAGTTCAATACCCTTTCAACTGTACCCTTTTTGAAAAATGTGAATATTGATTATGCCTTTTTGGGTGAAACGCTTGGCTGGCTAATTTACATTCCGGTCGTCATTTTTGTGATTACTGCCGTCAGCAATGCAACAAACCTGACCGACGGGCTTGACGGATTGGCAGCCGGAACTTCCGCTATAGCCGGACTGATTTTAGGCATTTTCGCCTACATCTCAGGCCGAACTGATTTCTCCGATTTTCTCGACATTCTTTACCTGCCGGGTTCGGGTGAACTGACCATCTTTTGCGCTTCGCTGGTCGGCGCGTGCATGGGTTTTCTGTGGTATAACTCACACCCTGCTTCGGTTTTTATGGGTGATACCGGCTCCCTGGCACTTGGAGGCGCCTTCGGTGCGCTGGCGCTCATGCTTCACAAAGAATTGCTGTTGCCCATTATCTGCGGCATCTTTTTTGTTGAAACGGTTTCCGTCATCATTCAAACAACCTATTTCAAATACACCAAGCGTAAATACGGTGAAGGGAAACGCGTCTTTTTGATGACGCCCATTCATCACCATTTTGAGAAAAAAGGCTTGCCCGAATCCAAAATTGTTATCCGTTTTTGGATTATCGCGGTACTCCTGGGAATCATCAGTCTCTTAACCCTGAAATTGCGATGAGGGAAGTCAAAAATAAACATATCGTTGTGATTGGCGCCGCCCGCAGTGGCGTTGCTGTGGCTTCTCTGTTAAAGCGAAAGGGAGCTATAGTCTTTGTTACGGACAATAATTACATCAGTGATTCAAATAAGTCACGATTGAATGATTTAGGTATTCCTTTTGAAGAAAACAATCATTCCGAAAAGGCACGAGGGGCTGATTTTGCTGTGCTAAGTCCCGGCGTTCCGACGGAAGCGCCCCTGGTTCAAGAATATTTAGAAGCAGGTAAAAAAGTGTTTTCGGAAATCGAAGTGGCGAGCTGGTTTAACCAAAGCCCGGTTGTAGCGGTGACGGGCAGCAACGGCAAAACCACGGTAACAAGCTGGCTTGATCATACCTGGAAAAAAGCAAAACGTGAGCATTTTACGGCCGGCAATATCGGCTACGCTTTTTCGGACAAGGTTGAAGATACAACTGAAAATAGTGAAGCCATTTTAGAAGTAAGCAGTTTTCAGCTTGATCATATCGAAACTTTTTGCCCGCATATCAGCCTGTTGTTGAATATTACGCCTGATCATCTGGATCGCTATCAGCACGACTTTTCGAAGTATGCGGCTTCGAAGTTTCGAATTACAGAAAATCAATCCGCCCATGACTGGTTCATCTATAATTATGATGATCCGGTCATTGCGGGACACGTGGAATCGCTTAAAAAAAAAGCGGATACTCCCCGCCTGTTGCCTTTTTCCATTCAGCAGGAGCCGAAAGGAGCCAACGGGGCATTCGTTCGGGAACAAGACATCATTCTAAAACTTAATAATGAAGAAGAGGTACTGATGCCCATTAGTGATGTACACCTTTCGGGAAAACATAATTTAAATAACGGACTGGCAACGGCCCTGGCCGCACGAGCTGCCGAAATCAAAAATGACGCGATTCGTGAAAGCCTGTGTACTTTTGAAGGCGTTGAACATCGCCTGGAGCTTGCTCGAACGGTGGATGGCGTGCGGTACATCAACGACAGCAAAGCGACGAACGTCAACGCTGTTTGGTATGCCCTGGACAGCCTTGATGTGCCGCTGACCCTGATTCTTGGCGGACGCGACAAGGGGAATGATTATACTCAGCTCGCTGATCAGATCCGTAAAAAGGTACATACCATCATCGCGATTGGTGAGGCTCGTCCGTTGATTGAAGAGCAACTGAAATCGGTGGTCCCCCATTTTAAAACGGCGGAAACGATGTACGAGGCCGTTCGGAAAGGGAAAAAGGATGCCAAGAAAGGTGAGGTTGTGCTACTGAGCCC
>DASSAY010000097.1:0-14844 GCA_035699185.1 Balneolaceae bacterium
TAAACTTACGCTCGAGACGCGTTCAAAAATAGCTAATCAGCTTGATAAATGGCGAGAAGGGGGAATTGAACGCGGATAAAACGGAGCAAGCGAATTTTCACAGATTTATAATACTTCATAATCAGCATTATCTGTGGCAATCCTCGTTATATGAAAAAAACTTATAATTTTAGTCCCTAAAATAACAGCATCTTTTTGTATCATTTCTAACAAAAAGTTATAATGTGATATCAAATCTACAGGGCACTTAAAATATTCATACGATGGCACAACAGTTTAGATTAAAAGCGGTCTCTTCTAAGGGAAAAATGATTCAAACCGAGTTCGAAGCCGATAGCAAAAAAATGGCTGAGGAACGGGTCAACAAGCTTTCCCGCAAAAACGGCTTCAAGGTACAGTCGATTGATAAAAAACAGACGTATATGTACAAGGTAAAACGGGGGGCCAAAGATCCCGTTACCGGAGAGCAGGAAGCTTATTCAAAAGAAGAAGTAGAAAAGGCGCTCGTTAAACTGGGCTATAAAGTCATCAGCGTTAACAGAAAATGGCTTGATTTGAAGGGGGGAGTGCCGCAGCAAGAAGTGGTTACTTTTATTCGTCTTTCTGCCGATCTTCTGAGGCAGCAGCTTAGTTTTGATGAAATTTTGGTATTGCTGTATGAAGATACCAAGAATAAACGGATGAAGGAGGTCATCAAGCAAATTCAAAAAGATCTCAAAAATGGTAAAGAAGGCCATGAAGTGTACAGCAAGCATGAGGATGTTTTCGGTAAATTTGCCGCTTTTATGCTCAGCGTGGCATCGACCAGTGGTAATATGGCGCAGGTGTTTGAAAGTACGGCCAAATTTCTGGAACGCGACGCCGAATTCAAGAAAAATCTGCGTCGCTCTTTGATGATGCCGGCTGTAACGGTTGTGGCTGTTATCGGGGTGGTTCTTTTTTATGTGGGTTATATTTTCCCCGCTACCGCCGAAGTATTTTTGGATATCGGAATTAACCTTGAAAAACAGGCTCCTATGACCGCCGCTACGCTGCAACTGAGCTACTGGCTGCAGGCAAACTGGCTGATCATTACGCTCTCCATTGTGGTTCCCATCGCGGGATTTATCTACTACATAAAAACGCCCAAAGGCAAACTCTGGCTTGATAAAAATATGATGAAAATGCCTGTGCTGGGTGATATTATGCATAAAACCAGTATTGAAATTTTTTCACGGGTTTTCTATACCCTGTACAGCGGGGCCGGGCAAAATATTGAAGTGATTAAAGTAGCCGCTGAAGCCTGCCGGAACACATATATGGAGAAACAAATCAAAGAAGTGGGTATTAAAATGATGTTGAAAGACGGGGCGGGGCTTATTGAATCGCTCAATGCCACCGGCGTTTTTACCGATACCGCCATAAGCCGTTTTAAACTGGGTGCAGAGTCGGGCGCACTGCGGGAAAATGCCAAGCAGCTGGCTGAATATTATGAGATTCAAACTACCTATAAAATGGAGTCGATTATTGATTTAATCAGCCTGTTTGTGAACCTCTTTATTATGATTGCGCTTATTGCCATTACGATTGTGTCTTCCGAAGCGGCGTTGATTAAACCGAAAGCTCCGGGCATGTAAGTTTAATTCGTCTTGCTGTCATTTCGACCGAAGTCCGTGCTTTATCGGACGTAGTGGAGAAATCTCATCCGTGATAAGTAAGCTGCCAAATCTAAATGGATGAGATTTCTCCGTTCCGAGCGGAAAGAGCACCGCTCTTCAGTCGAAATGACAGATTAATGAGATTAAGAAGATTTTTGATCTTTATCTTATCTCGAACTCACGTTAAAGCATGATACAAAGCAGAATTACTCGTATATTTAGAGTTGCTTAAGGGTAGATCAAATCAACGAATGGCAAAGAAGGAGAAACAGTTAAAAGTTATAGGACGGCTGGAAACGATCGATTTTCCCGAGTGGGACCTTTTCGATATTGAGGCTAAGGTTGATACCGGTGCTTATACTTCGAGCCTGCATTGCCATCATATTGAAGCTTTTGAGCAAAACGGACAGTCGTTCGTGAAGTTCAACCTGCTGGACCCATCACATGAGACCTACAACGAGAAACTTTTTAAGTTGCCTGTGCATCAAACCAAAGTGATAAAAAGTTCGAACGGATCTACCGAAGAGCGCATCATTGTAAAAACCAAAGTCAGGATTTTTGACAAAACCTTTAAGGCTGAACTTTCGCTTGCCGACCGCTCCGAAATGCGATATCCCGTTTTAGTAGGGCGAAAACTCATCAAAAATCGCTTTTTGGTTGATACATCACAAAAATACCTATCCAGGAGAAACCACAAAAATTAGACTTTCATGAACATTGTTATACTTTCGCGTAACTCAAGACTCTATTCCACATCGCGGCTGATTGAAGCCGTCGAAGAAGCCGGCCATGAAGCCACGGTTTTAGATCATTTAAAATGCGATATTGTCAGCGAAAAAGATAATCCGTGCATTTATTACCGGGGAGAAAAGGTAACCGGAGTTGACGCGATTATTCCACGAATCGGGGCATCGGTAACTTTTTATGGCTCTGCAGTGGTGCGCCAGTTTGAAATGATGAAAGTTTTTACCGCTATCGAATCTCAGTCGCTCATCCGCTCGCGCGATAAACTTCGAAGCCTTCAAATTATGGCTCGTTCCGGCGTGGGCATGCCCAAGACGGTGTTCACCAATTATTCAACCGAAGTTAGAAATCTCATCAATACTGTAGGCGGGGCGCCGCTGATCGTAAAGCTTCTGGAAGGAACCCAGGGCGTAGGGGTGGTTCTGGCACCGACTTTTAAAGCGGCGGAATCGATCATCCAGGCCTTTCACAGCATGAAAGCGCGGGTGATTGTACAGGAATTTATTGCTGAGGCAAAGGGTGTAGACATCCGGGCTTTTGTTATTGACGGAAAAGTGGTGGGAGCTATGAAACGCAGCGGGGGCGAAGGAGAATTTCGCTCTAACCTTCATCGCGGCGGCAGTGGAGAACTCGTTAAACTGAGTAAAGAAGAACGAAAAGCGGCTCTTATCGCGGCCAAAGTAATGGGGCTTTCGGTAGCCGGCGTTGATATGCTTCAGTCCAATCGCGGGCCGCTGGTGCTGGAGGTTAATTCATCACCCGGACTTGAGGGTATAGAAAAGGCCACCGGAAAAAATATTGCCGGCAAGATTGTCTCTTTTGTAGAACGAAAAACTCTTGAACGTAAAAATAATCCGTCTAAAAGACGTAATTTGACCAAGAATGCCTGAAAATATCACGATAAACGGGGACAAAGTTGGCTTGGGTGAAGAACGGGAAATTCAACTGAATATCGCCCGGCTACCCACTTATACCAGTATTGATTTGCCCGTTCATATTTTTCGGGCCGAAGAAGACGGACCGGTTTTATTGCTTACCGGCGGCCTGCACGGCGATGAACTGAACGGCATTGAAATTATCCGCCGCATGGTTTATAAAAATATGCTGATACCCGAAAAGGGCACGGTTGTGGCCCTCCCGTTGGTGAACGTGTACGGCTTTATTCAAAACGTGCGGGGCGTTCCGGACGGCAAAGACATCAACCGGAGTTTTCCGGGCATCAAAGGTGGCTCGCTGGCCCGTTTGCTGGCTTATACGCTGATGAACAAGATCATTCCGCAAATTGATGTTGGGATTGATTTTCATACCGGCGGAGCATCACGCGCCAATTATCCGCAAATTCGATGTACGCTTGATATTGATGAAAACCGCGAGCTGGCCGAAGCTTTTGCCCCACCGTTGATTGTCAATTCATCACTGATCGACAAATCTTTTCGGAAGGCCGCTCATAAAAAAGGAAAGCACATTTTAGTGTTTGAGGCAGGGGAGTCCGTTCGTTTTGATGAAGACGGAATTCAGCATGGCATTAACGGTACTTTGCGCTTAATGAAGCATTTAGGTATGAAAAGCGAAGCTCCTGAAGCTGATTATGAGACAGAGATTTACCGTAAATCACATTGGATTCGCGCCAAATATGCGGGGCTTTTTCAGACAAAGATCAGCTTGGGAGATAAAGTTAAAAAACGACAGGTTCTGGGATATATCACCGATCCCTATGGCAATGAGCGTTTTGCGTTTAAATGTCCGCATGACGGACGAGTCATTGGTTTAAATTACGGCCCCGTTGTTCATAAAGGTGATGCCCTTCTTCACTTAGCTTACTAGCAATACGTTTTGAGTTAAAGGCATTCAACAATTCATTAAATCAATCATTCAACAAATTTTATGCGCCAAGATATTTTATTTCATATCACCACTCGAGAAGCTTTTTCAGAGTTTAAAAATAGTCCTAACTATGAACCCGAATCCCTTGAAACAGAAGGATTTATTCATTGTTCAAGCGGAGCTCAGATAAACGAAACCGCAAATCGCCTTTTTGCAGGCCTGTCCAAAATATTGCTGCTGGTGATTGATGTCTCGACGCTTCGTCCTGATGTAAAATACGAATTGGATGAAGAAACAGGGCAGAAGTTTCCCCATATTTACGGTCCGTTGAATAAAGATTCCATCATGGATAAAATTGATATTCCGGCCGAGGACGATGGAAGTTTTAATATTTCATTTAAATCTTATTCGTAGTTTATTTTATGCTTCAACGAGCCATTCATCACATTCAGCAAACTGCTAAAATCCCTTCATTCAGCTCATTTGAAGAGCGGCTTCACCCATATATTCGAAACGTTTTCGGGCAAATTGATAATAGCAAAGAAATTGAGGTAAAAGGCAACAATCTGGTATTTCAGATAGGAGATAATCCTCAAAAACCAACGATGGCTTTAGCTGCTCATCTGGATAAAATTAATCATTATGGAACGCATTACCCTGAAGAACTGCCGGTTGCTGTAACGGATGAATTTATAGAAGGGGCGATGGACGATTGCGCGGGATTGGGCATTATTCTTGCTGTTGCAGAGATAGCAAGCAAAAAGGATTTCCCCAATTTGCAGTTTTATTTTTCGGAGATGGAGGAGAGCAAAGGGCTGAAAGAGCATCCCGAATTGCTCAAAAATAATGGAAAGGGCTACGAGCACGGAATGGGGGCGCGCCGGATCGCCGAGCAGTGTAAAAGGCTTGGAATTACGCCACAGCAAGTCATCACCCTTGATACAACGCCCTTATTTAAAGGTGAAAAAGGCGTTGCTTTATATTCGAAGCACTGGGAGTTGAATGGACTGAATGCCTCTCAAAATTTGATTGAAAAGACCCAAAAAGTGAGTGAAGAGTTTCTCTCGATTGATAAAAGCATTAAGCTCGATAATAACACCAATGACTATCTCCATTACGGCAAAGATTTTAACACGGAGAATCGGAAAGAGGTGATTTCTGTGGCTTTAGAACCGGCTATTTTTCCTTACCATCAAAAGGGAGAGCGCGTTTTTGTGGATGATATCCGCCGTACGCTCGATATTCTGGCAGCTTATTTAGAAAGGATAAGCAAAGCTACCTAATGACCCCGTCAATGATATGAACTACCCCGTTATTTGCCCTGATATTATTTTCGATAATAGGCTGAGATGCTATGGAAATATTTCCCTGATCTCCGCTGATAGTTACCGTTTTGCCGCCTAACGACGTAACATTAGACATCACGCGAAGCCTTCGGGCCGTAGCCAAGCCGGTAAAAATGTGATTGAGCAGGATATTTTCATCCGTTTTCTGCCAGTCCCGAAGGCTGTTAAAAGCTTCGTTTGTAGGCGCAAAAACCGTAAATGGACCGGCATTGTTAAGCTGTTCATCCAAATTTGCCTGTTCCAGCGCTTGGGCAAATTCTGTAGTTTGATTGTTATTTTGAAGGACATCCATAACAGATTGAGCCTGTGAAAAATTGAATGTCCACAAGCTGCAAAATAGTAATAATGTTCCAACCTTACCTTTGTACATAATATTCATAGAAACCTCCCTGAATTTGAAAAATAATAATATTGAATAGCTTCTCTCTTAACAACTGATCTATAGTATAATGCGTTTTAACGTATTTGCAAATAAAAAATTGGCTAAGCCAATTTACTTTTTATTATAATCCTTTGGATCAAAAGTAACTCGGGAGACGGTAAAGTTGAAAGAATGGGAAAGGTAAAAAGAGCGGGAAGCAGGATTCGAACCTGCAACCTTCAGCCTGGAAGACTGACGCTCTGACATCTGAGCTATTCCCGCTTGAAATTTCACTGCTTCTAAACTAACAAATAAACAATATGACTACTTGTTAGATTATTGTGTTTAAAAAGAGATCGTTTCTGTAATAAATATTAATTGTCGTATAATTTATATTATGTAAAGTTAAAGAATTTCAATGCAGGGTGATGTTTGGATAAATTATAAAAATACTTCCCTACTCTCTTTCTTGTATCTCGGAAAGCATGTTTTGAGTGGCCTTAAAATCAGGAATATTCCCTGCGTCTTCTAAAACTTCCTGATGCCTGATGATTCCCTCTTTGTCGATAACAAATGCAGCCCGTTTTGAAACGCCTTTCATTCCATAAAACTCTTTATAAAGTGATCCATAGTTAGCTGATACAGCTTTATTAAAATCACTTAAAAGCGTGAAATTATAATTTTGGGACTTTTTGAAGGCTTTTAAAGTAAAGAAACTGTCCACACTAATGGCTATAACTTCGGCATCTGCTGAGTTGTAGAGCTTCATATTATCGCGCGTGGTGCAAAGTTCTTCGGTACATGTGCTCGAAAAAGCCAACGGAAAAAACAGAAGAACCACATTTTTTTCACCTTTAAAGTCAGAAAGGCTGATATCTTTGCCTTCTGTATTTTTTAGCGTAAAATCAGGAGCTTTAGTGTTTAAATTAAGTGGCATCTTAATTCGGTTCTTTTTGTAAGGTAGTGTTTACGGCTACTGTCTTTTCTACTTTCAGATAACCAAAAATGGTTGTTAGCAGGCCTATAATCATCAATAACTTCCAGATCCATGGTTCTGATTCAGTAACGGCCGGAATATGCCAGTACGAAATATAGCTGAGCAACAGAACAAAAACGCCGGATAAAATCAGAATATAGTCTCTGTTTCTGTATGTATAAACGGAATACATGAGTAATGCTACAAGAATAGCTCCCCCCTGGTAAATGGATAAAAGCCAATTTTTTAATGCATACGTATCCTTCACTAAAAAGTATGATATCAAAATAAGGATGGGAAGCGCGGTATAAGCCATCGGAAATTGGGCGAAAGCAGGTTTTGATTGGCGGATAAAAATGACCAGAGAGCTTAGAATAAACGCGAGACAAGCAATGTGTCCCCATTCAACGATAAAATCAGAAACGGCATTGATGGTTGAACTATCTGTCGCCCCGGCCACAAAAACGGAGAGTTGTATCACAACAAAAATGGATGAAGCTATAGCAAGCCCTAAGAATTTAAGCTTCCCCCTGTTGTTGTTGATGCCGTATAATTTTAGAGCTATATATCCGCCTGCAAAGGTTAATAAAAGAGCAAACCAAGGCATAATTACTTGTTTTCTGTAAACTGTTGTCCTTTCTGTTGAGCTCTCCGTTTCTCTATTTCCCGTTGCGTTTGTTTATCCTGGTTATAAACCATCACTCTCTCGGCGATTTCTTTTAAGATCCCGCGTTCAAAACGAATCATTCCTTGCATAAAATGCAGTAACGAAGTTTTCTCTTCGTTACTGTGAACTTCTTTCTCCCAATTAATTAACGTTATATTCTTAATAACATTTACAACCCCTGCCCGGTGTTTCGCGATCTTAGCCAGCACTTTTTGGATGTCGCCCTTTTTTTCTTCGTCCACTTCAAACGATTTTTCAAAATGAGTGAAATCTTCCAGGTGAACGGCACGTCTGCTGGCAATCGTTTCTTCTAAGATGGGACGATAATAAGAAAGCTGGGCATGATCAATCAGCAACAGCATTTCAACAATAGATTTGCTTCCGGGCGGGTTTACATCGTACGGAACACCGTCGATAACATATCGAAGGGCTTCTGCTTCATCCTGTAAATAAGAAGCGTCTTCGATCAGGTTTTTAACTTCTTCTTGAGTGATTTCCCGGTTCGCCATTCCTATCGAGCCCACTTTGTTCCGGCCTTCGCACTGTCGTTATGCCGTTGCTGTTCCAGCATATCAACCAGTGACATTCCGGCATGGAATTCATGATCTCGGTCGCGTACAGAGTGGATATTATTTTCTTCCTGAAAATCCCAGAATTGTCCGAATTGGCGATTTTTGTAATCACGCAGAAATTCGAGCCGGTCTTCTAAATCTTCTTTAGGAACGAGCAGCCGTTGTTTATCATAAATTGCTTCTTCGCGTGATTCAAAAACAATATCATAATCCTTACTCATCACAATCGCTTCTTCGGGACAAACTTCCTCACAATAACCGCAGTAAATACAACGAAGCATATTGATTTCAAACATATCAGGGTAACGCTCCTTGGCGTCATCCGATTCTTCGTTCGCCTGCATACTGATGGCCAACGGCGGACATGCGCGGGCACACAAACCACAAGCTACACAGCGTTCCTTGCCGTCGTCTTCAACCAACACCGGCCGGCCTCGAAAAATGGAGGGCGGATCAAACTTTTCCTCAGGGTATTCCATCGTCACAGCCGGTTTAAACATCTCTTTAAAACTATACCAAAGAGCTTTAAATGTTTCGGGCAAATAGATGTTTTCCCAAAAAGAAAGTTTACGCTCGTTCTCAAAATTTTTATTGAGCGCATTTGCCCGCGGTTGCTCTAAATTTTGTGGTGTCGCCATGTTTTCCGTTATACTATTGATTATTTCTCAACATACTATCGTCTCAAAAATAATGATTCAATAGTATCCTTCAAAGGCTAAATTTTTTATTTCTGTTTGAACGTCAGGGTGATGGGAACGCCTTTAAAACCATACTCCTGCCTGATTTTCTTTTCAATAAAACGCCTGTAGTTCGCAGGAAGTTCTTGCGGGAGGTTCATAAAAAATTTAAAGACCGGTGGATTCGCCTTCACCTGGGTACCATATTTTATTTTAAGTGCCACTCCCCTTTTTATAGGCAGCGGTTTTTCTTTTAACACCTTAGCTATAAAATCATTCAGTTTTGGCGTACTTATGCTCTTTTTTCGTTCCTCAAGTACAAAATCGGCTACGTTAATGACCTTATAAATTCGCTGCCGGTTTAAGACTGAAATAGAAACAATAGGCACATAATTCATTCCCGGAACATGGCTGTAAATATATTCTTCAAATTCTTTATGAACGTTGGTGTCTTTATCGGGCACTAAATCCCATTTGTTCAATACAATCACAATGCCTTTATTATATTTTTCCGCTTCAGCCAAGATGTGTTTATCCTGAGCTTCAAATCCGCGCATAGCATCGAGCATTAAAATTGCAACATCACATTCTTTGAGCGCGCGATCGGTGCGAACGGTGCTGTAAAATTCCACATTTTCTTTAACCTTCCGCTGTTTTCGAAGACCCGCGGTATCGATAAGAATATATTCCCGTTCGTCATACTTCAATTTACTGTTGATGGAATCTCGCGTCGTTCCGGGAATGTCCGTCACAATGCAACGGTCATCATTTAACAAAGCATTTACAAAGCTGCTTTTACCCACATTCGGACGGCCGATAATAGCCAACTTTGGAATTTTAGATTCGGCTTCTCCTTTTATCTCGGGCAGCAGTTCTGCCACACGGTCCAGCAAATCACCCGTTCCTCGTCCGCTTACTGCCGAAATAGCAAATAATTCTTCAACTCCCAGGGCATAGAATTCGGTAGCGTTCAGTACTCGTTCATCATTATCTGCTTTGTTGGCCACCAAAAGTACGGGTTTCTCCTGCTGACGTAGTATTTGAGCCACTTCTTTATCAAGACTGGTGATGCCGCCTTCCGTATCAACCACAAAAAGAATCACATCCGATTCTTCAATCGCAATATGCACCTGTTCCCGGATTCCCCGGATCATCACATCGGTTTCCCCCGTTAAATAGCCGCCGGTGTCGATGACATTAAATTCGCGGCCGTTCCAAAACGATTCGCCATAATGACGATCGCGCGTTACGCCGTATTGATCATCAACAATGGCTTTGCGGCTGCCGATAAGCCGGTTAAAAATAGTAGACTTACCTACATTGGGGCGTCCAACTATAGAAACGACAGGAAGCATGTGATTTTGCTATTTATATTGTATTTTTAATGCAGTCAGAAAATAAGGAATTAACTCCTCAAAATAGAACGTAATTCATGCTCGAAACTTTTTATAATAATTTTGGATTTTTAGGTTCGATTTCCCTCTCCTTTTTAATCTTTTTAAGCTTCATTTTCTGGATGGCCGGAATTGCAGGTATCAACCAATTAAACGGTTCCGCTAAAAAAAATGTACGCCTAATCTTCTCCGTGATCTTCCCGCCCTACCCTATTATTTGGCTCTTTTTAGATATGTACCGCCAAAGCCAGCTCATGAAAGAGAATGATGTATGAATCTAATTTCCCCGAGTAGCGCACCTTGTATAGCTGTGAAGGAATTGAACTCCTGAACCTAAACGGAAGTACAACTCCCTTTGAGCTTTTAGAGTTTTATCTGACGGGCAGGATGCCCGTCAAACAAATTCAATTTTATCTTTTTATTTTCACCTTCACACAGATATATTCCATCCTTTTAATGCCCCTATTAATATCTACAGATAAACATGCTTAACGAACCGTCATTTGCGCCGCAACAAGCCGGATGGATTGAAGTCGTCTGCGGCGGAATGTTCAGCGGAAAGACGGAAGAACTCATTCGCCGTGCAAAACGCGCGCTCATAGCGGGACAAAAAGTAGTAGTGGTAAAACCGCGAATTGACAATCGCTACAGTGAGCAGGAGGTTGTTTCCCACAACGAAAATATCCTGCCCGGACTCGTAGTCGATACCGCCGATCAAATCGTATTGCTTACGGGTGATGCAAAAGTCGTTTGTATTGATGAAGCCCAATTTTTCGATAACCAGCTAATCGAAGTGGCCAATACACTTGCCAACGACGGCAAACGGGTGATTATCGCAGGACTTGATATGGATTTCGAAGGCCGCCCTTTTGAGCCCATGCCCCAGTTGCTGGCCATTGCCGAATACATCACCAAACTACACGCTATCTGTGCCGAAAGCGGAACGATGGCTCATTATTCACAACGAGTGGTTGAAAATAAAGACCGGGTGCTCGTTGGCGAAACGGATGCTTATGAACCTCGCGCGCGCCACTGCTATCGTCCGCCGGTTGATAAACGACGGGGCAAAAAAATACCACCTTTCAAAAAACAAGAACCAAAAGAAGAAAATTAATGGACATTATTCGCGGTATTATTGGCATCATAGCCATACTCGGCATTGCCTTCGCTTTCAGCAAAAATAAAAAGCATATCGATTGGCGAATGGTAGCTACCGGCCTCGGCATCCAGTTCATTTTGGCCGTTTTTATTCTAAAAGGCCGGGTGATGGCCGAGTTCTGGGCTCCCCTGGGCTGGCCGAAAGAATTTTTTAGCTGGATCTCCTCATTCTTCGTTATCGTTTTAAACTTTACCACCAAAGGGGCTGTTTTCCTTTTTGGTGATTTGGCAAAAAGTCCGGGCATGGAAGGCAGCCTCGGAGCTTTTTTCGCCTTTCAGGTACTTCCAACCATCATTTTCTTCGCATCACTTACCGCCATACTTTACCATTATGGTATCTTACAAAAAGTCGTTAAATGGATGGCTATAGGCATGCAAAAATTAATGGGCACCTCGGGAGCAGAATCCCTCAACGTGGTTTCAAATATTTTTGTGGGACAAACAGAAGCGCCGCTTGTAATTGAGCCCTACATCAAAAACATGACAAAATCCGAGCTTCTGGCCGTAATGGTGGGCGGCATGGCAACCATCGCGGGCGGGGTGATGGCGGCTTATGTTCAAATGCTGGGCCTCTCCTACTCTCAGGCGCATGGCGTCCCTCTTGACGTTGGCCGACTCATGTTTGCCGAGCAGCTCCTGGGTGCCAGCCTCATGGCCGCTCCTGCAGCGCTGATCATTGCCAAAATACTGTATCCCGAAGTAAAAGAACCGGTAACCAAAGGTACCGTTAAAATGAATGTTGAAAGCGAAGACGCCAACGGTATTGATGCGGCAGCACGAGGCGCAAGCACGGGATTAAAACTTGCCGCAAATGTTGGTGCTATGTTGCTGGCCTTCATTGCTTTGCTTGCTATGGGAAATTACTTCTTAGCAGCTTTTGGAGACCTTACTGGTATTAACGAGTTGATAGCCGGTGACCTCCGAATAGAAAAACTGCTCGGCTGGATCCTCGCTCCCGTCGCCTTCATTATTGGCATCCCCTGGGCCGATGCCGTCAGTATGGGTTCCCTTCTTGGGACAAAAGTGGTTCTTAATGAATTTGTAGCTTATCTTCAACTTGCTGATTTAGTCGGAGATTCGGCGCTTAATCCCAAAACGATAACGATGGCTACCTTTGCTTTATGTGGTTTTGCAAATTTTTCTTCTATCGCTATTCAAATCGGGGGTATTGGCGGACTGGCCCCAAGCCGAAAATCTGAACTCGCTAAATTCGGACTGTATGCCGTTTTAGGCGGTACTTTGGCAAACCTGATGACCGCAACCTTCGCAGGAATGCTGTTCTGATTCTGGTTGCCAGATACCGGATGCTGGATGCAGGTTGAAGGCTGCAAGTTATAGACCAATCGCTGCGAGGGAGTTGTACTCCCGAAGCGGAAAGGCATCTTTTTGGGGCTTCACGCTCACAGACTTATGACTCACGACTCAAAACTAATTGACCTTTAATGCTAAAAACTTATCACCCTGCTTACGTCTATTTAAAGTTTATTTTGCTCTTCAGTACAGGGTTGATCTTTTCAGCCTGTAATTCATCCCCAAAAAGTGATGCAAATAATGTGCTTGCCCGCGTGGGAAAAGAGCATTTAACTGTTCAGAAAGCCGTCAAGGTTATTCCTGATTTTGTTTTAAAAAGAGACAGCATAGGAGCTCTAAAACGGTATCGGGATGAATGGATACAGGACCAGATTTTACTGCAGGAAGCATACCGGCTGGGGCTGGATCAAAAAGAAGAAGTCCGCCAAAAGCTGGAAAAAGCCCGAAAAGAAATTCTGCGACAGGCTTTAAAAACGTATATTATCGGATCGCTCGAAGGCGATAAAGCAATTTCTGACCAAGAGGCGCGATCTTATTATCAAACACACAAGGATAAATTTGCTTTGAATGAAAAGTTTGTTCGCTTTCGCCATATGAGTGCCAGAACCAGCGCCGATGCCCGTGCCGCTAAGCGAGATCTGCTGTATGCGGTACCCTGGCCCGAAGTTGCCCGCAAATATGCCATCCATCCCAAAGCAGTTATTCAGGATTCAAAACAATATTGGCCGCTTTCAATGGCTGCAAATAATGTCGATATTATGAACCGTTATTTGCATATTATCGGCCACATGGAAATCTCTCCCATTCAGCGGGTAGATGGCGTTTATCACTTTGTGCAGCTAATTGATGAACGGGCAAAAGGCGAACACCCTGATTTAAACTGGCTGATCGGACAAATTAAAGACTGGATGCTGCTAAATAAGAGAAATCGCCATTTCAAATCCTACGTTCAGAATCTTTACCTTAAAGCACAGTCGAATAATGAAGTAGAAACCTTTAACGTTCTACCTGTGAACCCTAATCAAAAACTTTCTGTTTCAGATACACTTGAAATTACTTCTACTAATGAATAAAGCTTATTTCGTACTTCTTTTTACGGTCTCGATATTTTTAACACCCTATATTTCACAAGCGCAGGCACAGGATGAAGGTGCCACGAAACTGGATCAAATTGTAGCCGTGGTGAACGATCATATCATCCTTAAATCGGATGTTGACCAGCAGGTTCAGCAATATATGTTTCAATTGCGGCGCCAAAACCGGGCAATCGAATTTGGTGAAGACCTCTGGTATACCGCTCTTCAAAATTCCATTGATCGTTTCATCATGCTCGATAAAGCCAAACGTGATTCTATCATCGTGTCTGACGATCAGGTGGACCAGCGAATTGATCAACGGATAAGCATGCTGGTTGAGCAGATTGGCAGCGAAGAAGCGCTTGAAGAGCAGCTTGGCAAAAGCATCATTCAAATCCGGGCTGATCTGCGTGAAGATTACCGCCAGCAAATGACGGTACAGCGTTTTCGCCGGCAAATGCAGAATGAAGTCCGTATAACGCGTCCTGAAGTAAAGGCATATTTCCAGCAAATTCCGCAAGATTCTTTGCCCGTCATTCCCGAGCGCGTGGCTATTTCTCAGATTGTAGCCATTCCCCCTCCCCTCGAAAATGCCAAAGAGCAAGCCTTTCAGTTAGCCAAAACCTTACGAGATTCCATACTTCACCACGGCAAAACGATTGAAGAAATGGCTCGAAAATACAGCGACGGACCGGCCGCTTCATCCGGTGGAAAACTGCCCTTGATGTCGCTCAATGATCTTGTTCCTGAATATTCCGCGGCGGCGGCAGCCCTGGAGCCGGGTGAAATCTCCAAAGTTGTGGAGACCTCATTTGGTTTCCATGTGATTAGGCTAAACCGCCGGGTAGGTGATAAAATTGATACCAATCACATTCTCATCACCATTGAAGAAGAAAGCTATAATAACGAAGCCGCTATTGATAAACTCGAGCAGCTGCGTGATACCGTTCTTACCAACAAAAGCGTAACTTTTGCTGAAATTGCCCGCCAATATTCCGAAGATCCCAACACAAAATCTCAGGGCGGGCGCGTTTTGAATCCACAAACAGGTGACCGGTTTATAGCCTTGCAGCAACTCAATCCTTCTCTCTACCGAATCAT
>DASSAY010000098.1:0-5152 GCA_035699185.1 Balneolaceae bacterium
GTTTTCGGGGCGGGAACCGCGGCGGTGATTTCGCCGGTGAAAGAAATCAGCCATAACGGGGAATCTATTCATCCTGATGAAACGGGACGCGGCCCGATCGGCCAAAAACTCTACGATACCATTACCGGCATTCAGCGCGGAGAAATGGATGATCCCTTCGGCTGGACGAGCCAAATTAGTATTGAGTCATGAGTGCTGAGTCTTGAGTCTTGAAGGGCTCGCTCACTACTCACTACTCACGACTCACTGACGACTCTGTTTGTGCCTTGTGACTTTTACTTATCAATATCCTCGGTTTCGATCTACAAAATTCCGCAACTCCATTCCTGAAAGTGCGCGCTTATAATTTTCGATAATTTGCGGTGCCACTTCCTCGGGTGGGGTGATGCCGGCAATGTGGGGAGTGATGATAATATTCGGGCGATTCCAGAAGGGGTGACGCCCGGGCAGGGGTTCTTCGGAGAAAACATCAAGCCAGGCACCTTCGAGAATGTCGCTGTCCAGGGCGTAGATGAGGTCTTCATCCACAAGGTGTTCGCCCCGGGCTGCGTTGATAATCCAAGCGGGCTGCTTAAGCTTTTTGAAGAGATCTAAATTTAAAATTCCTTCGGTTTTCGAAGTCAGCGGTAACAGGCAGATGAGGATTTGCGTATTGTTGAGAAAAGCTTCAAGCTCATCATCGCCGATAAAGGTTTCCACTCCATTCACTTGTTTTTTTGACCACGACCACCCCGAAACCTGGTATCCCATTTGCGCCAGTTGTTCAGCTGCCGGTTTGCCGAGCTGGCCCAATCCCATCACTCCAACCTGCAAATCTTCAGCTAAAGAATGACGATGAGCTTGCCATTTACCCTGATTTTTCTGGCGTACATACTGCACAAAATTCCGCTGGATACTCAGCACTGCCGCCAGCACATATTCTTTCATTTGCCGGGTGAGGGATAGAGAAACAATCCGGCAAATTTCTACCGATTCGGGCAGTGATTCATCCGAAAGCAGATGGTTAACGCCTGCTCCCAGCGAAGAAACGGCTTTTAAATTAGGGAACCGGTCAAGCACATGCTTCGGTTGATTCCAGCACACTGCAAACTGTACCCGCTCTTTATCTTGAATCTCCGGCCAGATTTCCACATCAATATTGGGATCCGTCTGTTCAATGGCTTCCTTCCAGGCAGACATATTTCGTTTGGGGGCGATGAAAAGGAGCGACATGGGTAGCTGTTAATGGTTGATTTGGAGATGATGCATAATGAGCAAGAAGCAAGAAGTTGAAGATTATTCAATTATTAACCTGATCACCTAATGACCTGATCACCTGATCACCCTAATCACACCACCGCCGATTTCATCGCAATCGCCAGGCCTTTGGTAAAGGCCTGTACTACCGCTTCCATCGTATCGGGAGAAGCGCCTTTCGATACCCATTCGTGATCGTTGTTGGCGAGCGTCAGCGTAACCACCACCAGCGAATCCGTATCGGGACTCAAAATCTCGACCTCATGGTTTTTCACCTCAAGCGGAAAAACGCTGTCAGTTTCCGATTTGATGGCTGAGAGAATCGCATCAATCGGCCCCACGCCTTTGGCTTCGGTGATCACTTCTTCACCCTGCAAATCAAGTTTCACCGCGGCATGAACCAAGCCGTGTTTTCGCATGGTGAGTTTGTAATCAAGCACTTCAGCGGGATAATCCAGATCAAGATCTTCATTGAAAATGAGCGACTGAAGCACTTCAATCTCATTATTGCTGAGCGTTTTCCCCTTTTTATTGATGTTGGAAAGGTAATTATTATAGATCTGCTCGTGATCTTCATCCATCTTTAGATTCGCCATGAACGTATCGCGCGACTTGCCCCACGAATTTTTCTGCATCTCAATAAAACCTGATTTAATGTAGTTCACCACCTTGTTAAGATCGGGTGAAAGTACGGGTGATGACAGCGAGTGTTTGCTAACCACTTTGGTGTCTTTCAGTCCCGCACCGGTAAGAATGAACACGCATTTTTTACCTTTAAAGGTATCCAAATTGTTTTTGAAAGCGGCCAGGGGAAGGGCGCTGGCGGGTTCGGTGAAATTGCCCTCTTCAACTGCCATTTCTTTAAGCGAGTCTAAAATTTCATCTTCGGTAACCGTGAGCGCAATGCCATCCGATTCTTCAATACCCAGCAGTACCTTATAAAAATCAACAGGATCAGAGGCGGCTACCGATTGCGCCATCGTATTTACCTGTTTTTTAATGATTTTCTCTTTTTTGAAAATCCCTTCCACCACCGGAGAGCTTTGATCCGGTTGAATAGCCACCATCTTGGGACGTTTTGAAATACGTCCCGCTTCTTTGAGTTCGGTAAACCCTTTCCAGATCGCTCCAAAATTGGTGCCGCAGCCTACGGGCACAAAAATGTAATCAAAGTCGTCACCGCCTTGCTCCAGCAGTTCGTAGGCGAATGATTTTTGTCCCTCTTCGCGGAACACATAATCACCCGCCAAATAGTAATTACCGGATTTGGCGAATTCACGGCAAAGCGCCTCGCACGCACTAAAATCACCCTTTATGCGAATGACATTGGCATTATAAATGGTTGCCTGCGCGATTTTGGCATCGGTGGTTTTTTCGGGTACAAACAGAAAACAGGGAATTTTAAAATAGCAGGCATAAGCCGCCACCGAAGCGCCCATATTTCCGGTTGAGGCGAGACAAATGGCATCGGCATTGAGTTCCATTGCTTTTTGCACTTCGATATAACTGCCGCGGTCTTTGAAGCAGCCGGTTGGATGTTCAAACTCGAGCTTTGCGTAAAGATCAGCACCGTAAGTTTCGGAGAGCCGATCCATTTTTTTCAAAGCCGAAGGATGGTTTTTTAACGGGTCGGGCAGAATCTTTTTCAGCGGGTATTGAATATCATCGCTGATGTCATCATAAATCACCCGCAACACACTGCCGCATTCGGTGCAGTAGGTCGTCGTTTCCTCTTCGGAGTTTAGGTGGCCGTTAGCCACACATTTTAACTGATAGGCGGTATTCGCGCTTGCCATACCTTTAAATCTCTTTTAATTTTTTAATGTGAATTCTAAGTAAATGCAAAAGACCTGACAGCGTTCCGGTGTACTTCCGGATCCTGTCAGCGTCGCTTGAGAAAGAAAACGCTGTCAGGTCCGCCCACTTCGCGGACGCTTACAGGGTTTTCTTAAAATAGGTGATTCAGGGCTGGAATGGAATTGATTTATAAGAAAAATTGAAGCTAACTTTTTAACGGCAGCAGTGAAATTTCATCGAAATCCATGTCAAGCTCATCAAGTACCGGTTCGGCTATTTCAGAAATCTCATCCGCACTCAGTTCATCGAGGCCTTCAATTTCAATATACAGCGTGTTTTGATGTCCCACGATACTAAATCGCGCTTTTTTTGCCCCAAAACACTGACGGAGCGTATCAACCAGCAGTTCGATATCCTCTTCGTAGGCTTTGTAATCGTGTTCGCTAAATTCAGCCATTAATTTTTTTGCGTGTTAGTTATTTCGTACTCATTTTAGGCCCTTAACTTAGATAGCTAATCACCAATACGCAATAGATAAAGTTAGCGAGTTATGGAAATTATAAATGCTAATTATACCACCGTTGGTCATCCCCCTGCGCCCCTTCTCCCGTAGGGATTCCTTCGGAAAAGGGGGACTTTCTTCTCTTCTTTGAAGAGAAAAATTAAACAGTTCGATATTAAATTTGCTTTTATTTCTTTGCTTGTCTAAAAATTTCCTACTCTTACATCCCATCAAAGATGGGATGCTATCCCCCTTTGAAGGGGGCGAAGGGGGATGACAGGGAGTTATTCGAACCTATTTAACTTTTTTTAATCGATTAAAATAATCAATGAATCCATCAATACATCTTCTTTTTGAAGCGGCTGACAAAGAAACAAAGGCCATACTCGGCTTAATGTCAGGCACTTCAACCGACGGACTTGATCTGGCGCTTTGCGAAATTTCGGGCAATGGGCCAAATACCGGGGTTGAACTCTTAGAATTCAAAACCGAAGCTTTTGCAGATGATTTCAAGCAGCAATTACAGAAAATAGTGTCGGTTAAAAGCTGTTATTTAGAGGACATTTGCCTGATGAATACCCAAATCGGCGATTATTTTGGTGAAATTATTCTGCAAACGCTGAAGAAGTGGGGCAGGAAGCCGGATGAAATAGATTGTATCGCCAGTCACGGGCAAACGGTTTATCATGCTCCCGCTTCCAAGCATCAACGAAGTGGCTTCTCCAATGCTACATTGCAGCTGGGTGATGGTGATCACATCGCCCGAAAAACGGGTATTCTTACGCTCAGCGATTTCCGTCAAAAACATACCGCCGCGGGGGGAGAAGGGGCTCCTTTAGTGGCTCCCGTTGATCATTGGCTGTTTTCTGATCCCGATTATTATCATTTAATGCTCAACCTTGGCGGGATCGCCAATTTTACTTATTTGCCACCTTTAAAAAGTGGCTTGGATTACATCACCACCGATACCGGCCCCGCAAACACCTTACTCGATGCCGCAGCCCGAAAATTTTTAAACCGGCCTTTTGATGAAGACAGCGAAGCGGCGTCAACGGGAGAAATTCATGAAGCACTCTTGGCTGAATTAATGAATCACCCTTTCTTCACCCTTGATTTTCCCAGAACCACAGGGCCTGAACTTTTTAACTGGAGCTACGTGCAGCAGGCGCAGAAGAAAACAGGCACCGCGAGTCTTACAACCGAAGATTTAATGGCTACCCTTACCGCTTTTTCGGCTGAAACTATTGCTGATGCTATTGAAAAAGTGCACGGGCAGGACGATGTTTTGCATATTTATGTAAGCGGGGGCGGCTTTCATAATCCCTTGTTAATGGAACTTTTGGACGTTTCTCTGCTTGATGCGGAGCTTCATTCTTTTGAGGAAATCGGTTTCAATCCTGATGCCAAAGAGGCGGTGTGTTTTGCCGTATTGGCGAACGAAATGCTTTCGGGGAATGGCTTTGCTATTGATCCTGAAAACAAAGATCAAAAAGTAAACTTCGGCAAAATTTCTTTCCCTGATTAATATCTTTGTGCTACAGCTATTTCACTTAGGTACTCAAAGAAAATCCCTGTGCTACTCTGCGAATTCTCCGTGCAGCTTTTATAAAAAAGAAA
>DASSAY010000099.1:0-11055 GCA_035699185.1 Balneolaceae bacterium
TAATTAATCCCATTATTTGTTTCCGAATCCAAATAAAATTAAAAAATAAAAATTTTATTTGTAAGGATTGGCCTTCTCATGGGTCTTACTATAAACCTTAATAAATTATAGTATCATGGCCGGTCAAAAACTACTTACTCAACTCCGAACCGAAATAAGAAGAAGAAATTATAGTTATCGAACCGAAAAAGCTTATTCACAATGGATTGTCCGTTTCATTAAATTTCATAAACTTACGCACCCTCGCGATCTTACAGAAGATGATGTGGTAGCCTTCCTTAACTGGCTGGCGGTAGATCGTAATGTAGCGGCATCAACCCAAAATCAAGCACTTTGTGCCATTGTTTTTCTGTATAAACACATTCTCAAACAGCCCTTGCAAAAACTGCACAATCTTCAAAGAGCAAAAGAATCACAGCATCTGCCCGTAGTACTGTCAAAAGATGAAGCACAAAAAATTATCAATCAGTTAAAAGGCACCAAAAGATTAATTATTTCATTGCTATATGGTTCAGGACTCCGTCTTTCAGAATGTTTAAGATTAAGAGTTCAGGATATCGATTTTGGTTACGACCAAGTCTGGATTAGAAATAGTAAGGGATTAAAAGATCGCGTATCAATGTTGCCCGAAAGGATAAAAACAGAGCTCCAACAACATGTTAAAAAAGTGAGAAACCTGCATGCCAGAGATATTTCTCAGGGGCATGGAGCTGTTGTACTCCCTAATGCTCTGCAGCGAAAATATCCTGGACAAGAGAAAAAATTAGGTTGGCAGTATTTATTTCCTTCCTCTAAAAGGCGAAAAGACCCGCGTTCTGGCAAAATGCAGCGCTATCATATTTCGGGTTCCACCGTCCATAAAGCCATTAAAGAAGCAGTTGAAAAAACAACGGTTCGTAAAAAGGTTTCGAGCCACACCTTCAGGCATAGTTTCGCCACTCATTTGTTAGAAAACGGCTACGACATCCGCACCGTTCAGGAATTGCTGGGCCACAAAAGCGTTCAAACCACTATGATCTACACCCATGTCCTCAATAAAGGCGGCAAAGGCGTAAAAAGCCCGATTGATAATCTTTAGTAAAAAGTATGAGAAAAGCTTCGAATCTTTTCAAAGGAGAATAAACCTCCGCCCTAAGCTGGTGAAGCGATGTTTAAGTCATTGAACGGAGCCGTTAAGAAAGAAATCAGGATCACAACCGTAGTTAAAATAAGAAGCGGGCTTAAAGCTGCCAATGCATAATCAATCAAAAAGAACAATATCTTGATTTCTTTTAGGCGCAGTGAAAATGGCTTTGAGCGGAAGCAGGTTCCGGCGGCGACTTTTTTGCCTGCTCCGAATCCTTCAAATTAAACAATTGAATCGGAGGTTCGTTTTTTTGTCGCTAAAAAAATGAACAGAACCCTCCATCACGAAATAAGCCAGTTATCATACACTTAGGCATTCATTTGCCATCCATTTGCTCGAAAATAGCTACGACATTCGAACCGTACAAGAACTCCTCGGCCACAAAACGTTATCACGACCATGACCTATACCCACGTTCTCAACAAAGAAAAAAAGCCCGATTGACAGATTATAGATAAGTTCAAGTGGGGACATTCTTGTTTTTTTATGAATATCAAAATTAGATGCAGGAAAAATAACACCCGGCCTTAGAAAAGTAAGGCTTTGCATAGATTGATGTGATGCGAGAGGTCGTTTAAAAGAAAAACTGTTTGAGGCAAGCCGAGTTTTTTTCTTTTACCGAACGCATCGCAGAAATCTGAAGCCTTACTTTTCGTAGCCCGGCGACTTTTTTGGTTCGTTTTTTTGTCGCTAAAAAAATGAACAGAACCCTCCACCACGAAATAAGCCAGTTATCATATACTTCGGCATTCATTTGCCACCCATTTGTTAGAAAACGGCTACGACATCCGCACCGTCCAGGAATTGCTGGGCCACAAAAGCGTTCAAACCACTATGATCTACACCCATGTCCTCAATAAAGGCGGCAAAGGCGTAAAAAGCCCGATTGATAATTTAGGGCAGTAGAAAGCCAAAAGTAGAAAGAAAGCCTGATTAAGGTATTTATCCATTTCTCAAATCACAAATCAGAAGTCATCCTTCCTTGTCCCGATCGCTTTTATCGGGATAGGGAAGGACCGAGGATGGGTCAGGCCCGATCGCTTTGATTTAAGATTGATGATTAACGATTGAAGATTTTAGCGCAAATTCCTTCATCAGCGTTCATGAGCCCAAACCGTAAACTTTCTGTTTGAGCTGCGGCGCTGTCTGTTGGCTTTTGAGAGGTAGAATCTATATCAGCCGCAGCGAGTTAAAGTTTACTTGATCTTTTGGTGCCTTTTGGATCAAGCCAAAAGGTACAAGGAAAGGTGATAACTAATTTAATTAGTTATATTTTGGGATATATTACCGTTCCTGCTTCTTTCTTATCGTAAAAAAATGAACAGGAAATACCGTATTTAGAATTATTAGCTACCATTCCCATACATCAAAAGGCGTAAAAAGCTCAATCGATAATTTGTAAAACGTCAAACGGCAGACGATATCGCACTTTTCACATTTACCGTTTCGAAGTCATCCTTCCTTGTCCCGATCGCTTTTATCGGGATAGGGAAGGACCGAGGATGGGTCCCCAGCAAACCCTAAACTTTTTGTTTGAGCAATAGCGAATTAAAGTTCTCGTCGCACATCTGGTTTTGTGGCGTTAGTCATGTCCTTGGTGATGTCCGACGAGTGAAAGGAGATTACAACCTTGACCGGGCAACCTTCCAAAATCCCCCTTGAAGGCAATCTAAGTGAATTAGGGCAGTGAATATTGCCGAAGGCCTCGCGCCTCATAGCTTTAGCGACGGGCGGGACTTGGGGATGATCTGCTTCATCGCTTTAGTTAAAATAACATTCCGCCTTTCCTGTTCATTTTTTGAATGACCAAAAACGAACCAACGCCATGAGGC
This sequence comes from Balneolaceae bacterium, assembly GCA_035699185.1. Classification (GTDB taxonomy): domain Bacteria; phylum Bacteroidota; class Rhodothermia; order Balneolales; family Balneolaceae; genus Fodinibius. The sequence continues at coordinate 2,959 of DASSAY010000099.1, forward strand.
ATCCCTACGGGGAAAAGTCACCAGCTACGAAAACTAAGGCTGGAAAATTAGGTTGTGGAATTAGAGGTACACCTTTGGTTCGAAAAAGCGTAACTCGTAACCCGTTCCAACGCCTTATCATGCCCACACCAAATCCGTTATCCCTCTGACATCCCTCTGTGTTACCTCTGTGTTAGCTCTCGCTAAAACACAGAGAAAAGACATAGGTAATAGATTTCCATTAAAGGGCAATGCAAGCCTTGGTACGGAGAGGGTATTGAAATGATATAGGCGCTTTAGAAGAGAGTCGCAATTAAATGCTTAATCAGTTTTGAACTTTACTCATCTTTTCAATAACATTCTTTAGCGTGATGTTGAGATTAGCCGGAGCAATGCTTTTTATAGCGAAATTCACGATTGGGAGATAGCTTCGCTTGTTGCTTGGCTATACTAAAATTGCTGGGTAATCCGCTCACAGTGACGGTTTTCTATTCTCTCTAAGTCAACCAATGTCATCGCGGAGGAGGGGCCCAATGGTCGGGACCGACTGAAGCGATCTCCGAAATGTGGGTAAGATTATATTCACGATTTGAAATTTTATTTCAGTCAGTAGGCATATTGAAACTCACGTTAGTAATCATATTATCTGAGACGTAGTAAAAAAACAGGGGTTCAAAAAATGGCTAAAATTAAAGACGGCATATTTGGTGGATTTTCGGGCAGAGTGGGAAATGTGGTTGGCTTTTTTCGGAATGGTAAGTATCATCTCCGGTCCGTGGCGGCACACGCTAAAAATCCAAAAACCAAAGCGCAGCAAACACACCGGGGTAAATTTAGGTTAGCCTCAAAGCTGGTGGCCAGAGTCAAGCCCTTTATTAAGAAGGGGTTCAGCACCGTACCCGGCAAAACGCCCAGGGGAGCCGCGATGTCATTTAATATGCGCTCCGCTATCGCCGGCGAGCACCCTGACCTCTATATCGATTATCCGCAGGTAATTGTGGCACGCGGTTTACTCATAGGCGCGAAGGAACCTTCTGTCCGGGCGGATGATGCAGGAAATTTAGTATTCAAATGGCAGGATAATACCGGTGAAGGCAACGCAAAAAAAAACGACAAGGCGATGCTCTTAGCTATTCATCCCGGTAAAAAATATTGTGCTTATAAATTAGAGGGAACCCAACGAAATGCCAAACAGGATATATTAGAACTGCCAAAGACTTTTAAGGGTGATGAGATTCACGCTTATATCGCATTTATCTCAAAAGACGAAACCCTGGTTTCAAACAGCATATACCTACCGTTATAACTGATGAAAGCTGGATTCCGGATGCCAGATTCCGGATACCGGATTTTTGATACCAGATATTGGATGTTAAGAAAATTTGTAAGGATTATGGCTTACTATAGTAACCTTAACAAACCGAGTAAAATATGAGTTATAAGAATTTAGACATTTGGCAAATGGCCAGAGTACTGGTTGTAGATATTCATAAAATGACTTTGAAGAATCTTCCAAAATTCGAGATGTATGAAACCGGTTCTCAAATCAGACGATCTTCTAAGTCTATCCGTTCAAATATTGTAGAAGGATATGGAAGAAGAATGTATAAAAATGAATTTATCAGATTTATCATTTATGCTCTTTCTTCTACTGATGAAACTATAGATCATTTAGAAACCTTATTTGAGACAGGTTCACTAAGGGATCAAAAACTGTTTGAAGATTTACATGATCGTTCAAACACCTTGGGAAAAATGATCAACAACTTTCTAAAATCAGTTCAGAAAAACCATAAAAGCAGCAAATAAAATCCGATTCATCTGAATCCATTTGGCATCCGGCATCTGGCATCCGGCATCCAGCATCCAGCATCCAACATCCAACATCCAACATCCAGCATCCAGCATCCAGCATCCAACATCCAGCATCCAGAAATCCAGAAATCCAGAAATCCAGTCAAAAAAGTATTTCAACCTTTGAATGCTTATGCTTATATTTCTTTAGATTAAGTTTAAATAACCAACAAGAATTGCTCATGTATCCGTTAAACACCTCTAAGGTAGGCGAAAAGGTTCACATTAAGTGCTTAGGCTGCAACTGCGAAGAAGCTTGTCGTCTGCGCGAATTAGGATGCGTTGAAGGCACTACCGGTAAAATTGTATCCAAGCAGGCTAACGTCATTCTACAGGTCGGTGAAGCACGCCTCGCCATTAACGGAGCTCTGGCTCGAACAATTCTCGTAAGTCCTAAACCTCAAGCCCTGTGAGCACCTACCTTTCCGATTTCAAACAAACCGGTAAAAAACGCATCAAAAAGGTAAGCGGCGCCCAGGCGGGTCGGCTTCTTGAAATGGGCCTGTTGCCCGGAACGCCGGTTGAAGTGATCCGTTGCGCTCCCTTAGGCTTTCCTATAGAAATAAAAGTGAGAGGCTACCTGCTGTCGCTGCGCAAAGCAGAAGCCCAGTGCATAGAAATTGAATGAGGCATGATGATTTGCTATTAGAATTTATGAAATCTTTTATCCCTAAAGGAGACTTTAGTTCTTGCCGGCTTTAAATTTACAAATTATTTGAACCGCCTTAATTGAAAAATCCTTTTGAACCATCTGGAACAAGTCCCCTTTAGGGGATTTAGGGGTAAACAAGGAAACATCTTAAATGGCTAAACCCTTAAGGCAAGGAACTGTAATCCGAGCATAGACTGTAACTATCCCCTTTTAAAGGGGGATGACAATATTAATCGTAGATAAGTTTATTTTCCTAAACTATTAAGGCTCTTTTTATTTCACACTGAACATTCTCATGGCCTTAGAAAAGAACGTCTTTTGCTTAGGTTGAAGCGAGGCGGGAGGTTGGTTAAAAGAAAAATCTGTTTGAAGTCCCAATGCTTTTTATCGGGGACGGATCTAAAGTCCCCCTTGGAGAAGGGGGCGCAGGGGGATTGACAAGACTTTAATTTGAATCACCCTAATTTACTTAAGGGCTTTTATAACTATGACTTTTGGAATAGTATCAATGAGAAAAGCTCGAAGGCTCGATCAAAAACAGGTTTATCAGAACTATTTTCAACTCAACGCATTAAAAGTATAGATCGTGAAGAAGCATCCACTTACAATCGCCCTGGTTGGAAACCCCAATACCGGCAAATCCACTATCTTTAACGCGCTTACCGGCCTGCGCCAAAAAGTAGGCAATTATCCCGGTATAACGGTAGAGCGAAAAGCCGGCGAGCTGCTGCTCAACGGGGTGAAGCACAATATCATTGATTTACCGGGCATTTACAGCCTCAATCACAAAAAGATTGATGAAGAAATTGCCTATAAAACCTTGATCGGTCAATACGGTGATGAGCGTTCCATAGACCTTGCCATCGTTGTTTTAGACGCCAGCAACCTCGACCGTAACCTCTACCTGGCCACTCAGGTAATGGATCTGGAGATCCCCATGCTCGTGCTTTTGAATATGAGCGACCAGGCCAAAGATAAAGGCATTATGGTGGATGCCGAAAAAATTAGCCAAAGGCTGAAGGTTCCGGTCATTCCTACCGTAGCGAAACAAAAAAAGGACATTCAGAAAATACGCGATTTTATAAATGCAGAAAGTTTTAAAGCGCCCGAAGCCTTAAGCTGGCAACCCGCGGAGCCGCTAAAAAATGCCATTAGTATGGTTACCGACGAATGGCTGAAAGTGCATACCGATTTGCCCTCAAAAGCCTATCCTATCGAAGCACTGCGGCTGATCAGCGAAAACGGAGCAGGCAACGGATTTCATGAACATCCCAAGGCGCATGTAGCTAAAGAAATTATAGAAAAAGCACGGCAAGATATTGAGCGCAAGGGACATAACCCCGAAGCGGTAGAAGTGATGGGCCGTTACGACTTTATCGGTGAATGTACCCAAACCGGTGCCTTTTCTGAGACAGAAGAATCAGAAACATTAAGCGATAAGATTGATGCTGTTGTTACGCACAAAGTCTTTGGGCCCATCATTTTTGTCGCCATTTTACTGCTGATGTTTCAGGCCATCTTTACCTGGGCCGAGCCGTTGATGAATCTCATCGACCTCATGTTTATCCAAACCAGTAACTGGGTCGCCGCTGCATTGCCTCCCGGCTTGCTAAACGACTTATTAGTAGAAGGGGTGATTGCCGGGCTGGGCGGAGTGATTGTTTTCCTGCCTCAAATTATGTTCCTGTTCTTTTTTATTTCTATCCTCGAAAGCACCGGCTACATGGCCCGGGCCGCTTTTGTGATGGACGGCTTTATGACCCGCATCGGGTTGCACGGACGCTCGGTAGTGCCGCTAATCTCTGGTTTTGCCTGCGCCGTCCCCGGCATCATGGCCACCAGAACGATCGAAAATAACAGAGATCGCCTCATTACCATCATGGTATTGCCCTTTATGGCCTGTTCCGCGCGGCTGCCGGTCTATGCTTTGTTGATCTCAGCTTTCGTCCCAAATGAAATGGTCTTAGGCTTTATTTCACTGCAAGGCTTAACTTTTTTTGGCCTCTACATTTTTGGCATAGTGATGGCTATTGGTGCCGCAGCGGTGATGAAATTGTTCTTCAAGGGCGGCAAGCAAACGCCTTTTATGATGGAACTGCCCAGCTATAAAATGCCTAAATGGACGGCCATCGTACACAATATGTTTGAACGCGGCTGGATTTTTGTGAAAGAAGCAGGTAAAATTATCATGGCTATTTCCATTGTGATATGGTTCCTGGCTTCATTTCCCAAGGTGGAGGTTCCTCCCGAAATCCAAAACCCTTCGGTCACAACAGAGGCCGCCGCGGGGCCGCAGATATCCGCTTCATCCTACAAACTGCGCCACAGTTATGCCGGGCAGTTCGGCCAGTGGATCGAACCGGTCATCAAGCCGCTTGGGTTTGACTGGAAAATCGGTATCGGGCTGATCACCTCTTTTGCCGCTCGAGAGGTGATGGTAGGCACCCTAAACACCATTTACAGCGTAGGCGCTGAAAACGGAAATACCGTTACCTTGCAGCAAAAACTCATCAACGATACCGACACTGAAACCGGAGAAGCGGTATTTTCAACCCTCACCGCTATTTCTTTGATGGTATTTTTTGCCCTGGCCATGCAGTGTATGAGCACCCTGGCCATCGTCCGCCGGGAAACCAACTCCTGGAAATGGCCGCTCGTCATGTTCGCTTATATGACATCCCTGGCCTACATCTGTTCACTGATTATATTCCAGGGCGGAACCGCACTCGGCTTTGGTTGATAAGCTTAAAAGATGTCATGCATCCTATGGCCCCGTCCTTTAGGTCAGGGCAATAGTCCCCCTTGGCGAAGGGGGCGCAGGGGGATTGAACAAGAATACTCTTGCTAAGTGAACTTTAAGATTGAATCAACCTGTATGCACTCGCCAATCGAGCTCTTGGTGAGTGTGAGAATTTATTTTTTAAAAAGACAAACCTAACATTTTAAGATAATGAACTGTAATCCGAGTAGATGTCGCAACTGTCCCCCTTCGAAGGGGGTTCGGGGGATGACCCGGTGAATCAGCTTCAACTGACTAAAAAAAGTACGATAGGTCTTCGACCTTTGTACATCGAAGCGCCTGCTTCAATCGCGGTTGATCATTGGTTAAAAAGAAATTCTTTCCCAAGCAAGCGCTTGGGGTTACAATAAGCAAATTAAGTAAAAAAAATAGAACAGGTTAAAGATCTCAAAATCCCCCTTGGCGAAGGGGGCGCAGGGGGGATTGACCAAGATATATTTTGGATAGCACTTTTTAAGTGATTTTTAAGACTGAACCAACCTGTAAGCGTCCCGAAAGTTCCGGGACCTGACAGCGTTGGTTATCCAGGGACGCTGACAGGAATCAGAAACGCACTGATACGCTGTCAGGTTCTTTAGATGCCGCAAGTTTGTAACTTGTGGCCCCAAAAATTGCGGAAAAGAAAGAAACACAGAATGAGCAGCCTTCTGCCTTCTCGCTTCTGCCTTTTCACTTAGAATAAATCGAGAAGAATTTAACCCGGATCATCTTATGCAAACCATCATAGCAATAGCATTACTGGCAGCCGCAATTGGCTATTTAGGCTGGAAGTTCGTAGGAAAAAAGCTGGCAAAATCTAAAGACAAAACCGGCTGCGGACCTGACTGCAACTGCTCTTAAAACGCAGAAGAAGTTGTAGCCCACTTCTCAAGTGGCCTACAACTTAATCCTTATATGTCATCGCGAAGGAGCGTCTTCTGCGACTGAAGCGATCTCCTCGACCAACTTTCTTTTAACTGCAAAGGTCGCAAAGTTTACGCAAAAGCACGCTGAGAATAGTTTTAAAACTTTCTGTGTAACTCTGTGACTTCTTTGTGCAACTCGGTGTAAATCTCGTTCCGCTCGTCCTGCGACAGAACGCGCCTATTAAATAATTGTGGAATAAGAAAGAAGCACCGAACAAGCAGTCTTCTGACTTCTCGCTTCTGCCTTTTCACTTTTCACTTAATCATAACTGCCTCAAAACGGGTTTTTGGGGGAACTTTACTTTCATAAAGAACAGCATTAAAAAAATTTATCGTAATAAAGTATTTTTTTTCTTGCTTTACCGCTTTTAAGGCTTATTATTGAACAGTAAGGATGCGTTGAGCGGTTGAAATTAAGCTCTAATATCTTTTTGTTGTCATTTCTTCCGAAGGAATCCCTACGGGAGACTGTAGAGCGGCGTTTTACCGCTCGGAACGGCGAAAGACAAAAGCAGTTGATTTGACTGTTCTAAATGAAGCATTCTTTAATGATTCAACAAGTTGTAAGTTTTACCGCCTAAGCAGCAATAAAGGCTACATTTTATACATGGCAAAAGTAAATACGCGAAGACATATCGGCGATCTCCTTGCAAATCGAGGCATCATCAGTCAGGAGCAGAACCATGAGGCAATGGCCATACTTAGCGAAGAGCCCGAATCATCCAACCGAAGGATCGGTCAGATTCTATACCAGGATTTAGGGCTCGACCGCCATAGCGTGATGAAAGAAATTGCCGCCATTTATGCTTTTGATGAAATTTTTGCGGGACGCGAATCGGTGAACGGAGAGGTAATCGAGAAGATAAAATCCAACATTAACGATATGCCCGCCGAGGTGGTTGATGAACTGGTTCACCAAAAGGCTGTGCCCCTCAAAAAGCACCGCAACTCGCTCACCATCGCCGCGGCAGATCCCTCCGATCCCATACTCACTAATGTTGTTTCTAAACTCAATTTTAAGCACCACGAAATTCTCTACTGCCGGTACGAACTGGTTGAGCAGATTCTAACCCAGGTTTACGAGCAGAAGAATGAATTTCTGGACCTGCTCGAAGATATTGAGTACGAAGAGCCCGACCTGGAGGAAGAGGCTGAGGAAATCAATGAAGAAGAGATTGATGCTGAAATCAACCAGAGTATGCTCAACTCGCTGGTTGAAGGCTTTTTGGTGGAAGGCGTTCGAAAGGGGGTCAGTGATATTCACATCATACCCAGCGGTCCATCAACCACCGATATTCGCTTTCGTATTGATGGTAAGTTGCAGCTATGGCACCAGCAGGGTAATGTAAAGCCCGAAGCGATCTCGGCCGTGGTTAAAGACAAAACGCGGAATGTGGATCGCTTTGAGCGGGATGCCTCGCAGGATGGTTTCATCCAGCGTACCGTTGATAATCACAGCATCCGTTACCGGGTTTCCATTATGCCGATGGTGGGTAAAGAATTTGAACGCAAGTTTGAATCCATTGTAATTCGTATTCTGGATGACCGGAAAGTAATTACGGACTTAAATGTGCTGGGGCTTCAGGAAAAAGCCAAAGCAGATTTCGTAAAAGCCATCGAAAAACCTTCGGGTATTGTAATTGTAACCGGCCCTACCGGAAGTGGTAAATCCACAACGCTCGTTGCTGCGTTATACTATGTGATTGATCCCTCGGTAAACGTGCTTACCGTTGAAGAACCGGTAGAATATCTAATTTCAGGGGCACGCCAGCTAAAGCTGAGCCATCACATGACCTTTGATCATGCCATGCGAGGAATTTTGCGTCATGATCCCGATATTGTACTTGTGGGTGAGATTCGCGACCTTAAAACGGCAGAAATTGCTATAAAACTGGCTAATACCGGTC
>DASSAY010000100.1:0-3862 GCA_035699185.1 Balneolaceae bacterium
AATGGGTAAAGATGGTCCAAGGGTACTGTCTCGCTTTAAGGTTATTTTTTCTTCACTCAAATCTGTTTTAGACTGATGGAATTTATCTGCTTTTTTGAAGGCAGTGATCCAATCTTTGTTCGGGGTTCCAAGATAGTAGTCTAAAATATGATAGGTTATTGCTTTATAAGCTGATTTAGATTCTTGATTGGTGAGAACCGCTACTCCCAGTTTGAGTTCTGGAATCATCGTCACTTTTGAAACGTAGCCGGGAAGGCTACCGGTATGCGTGACAATTTTATATCCCCGGTAATCACGTAAGATAAAACCGAGCCCGTACCCTTTGAATTGAGGTTTTAAAATCTCAATTGAAGGTGGGCGATCTCCAATTGGCATGGGTGTTACCACTGACCAAAGCTGCCGGGTGGTTTGAGGTGTGAAAAGTCTCGTGTTTTGATCCACCCTTCCGGAGTCGAGCTGGACGATCAGCCACTTGGCCATATCGCGAGCACTGGCGTTAATGCCACCGGCGGGATTGGTTACATCGCCGGTAAAAGGTTGAACGGGCTGAACTTCACCATTAATAGGAGCATGAGGCGTAGCTGCATTGGGGCCTTCAGCCGCATCAGAATGACGAACGTTGCTGTCATTCATTCCTATTTTTGCCAGAATGCGGTTGGCTACGAAATCTTCCCAGCTTTGCCCGCTTACGGCTTCAATCACTTCACCCGCTACCATATAGAGAACATTATCATAGGCATAGGCACTTCGAAAGCCGGTGGCTAAAGGTACGTATCGGAGACGTCGAACAATCTCTTCACGGCTGTAGGTAGTTCCCGGCCACCAAAGCAGGTCTCCGGCGCCCAGTCCCAGTCCGCTGCGATGAACAAGCAGATCACGGACAGTAATTTCATGGGTGACATAAGGATCAGAAAGCTTGAACCAGGGAAGATATTTTATGACCGGTGCATCCCATTCGATTTTACCTTCTTCAACCAGAATACCCAGCGCTGTGGCGGTAAAAGCTTTTGTGTTTGATGCGATTCCGAAGAGTGTTTGGGCGTTAACCGGAGCCGGCTTGCCAATTTCACGAATGCCGTAGCCTTTTGCGGTAACTACTTCTCCATCTTTGACAATGGCAAGGCTAATGCCGGGTACATTAAATTGTGTTCGTACTTTTTTTACAAATGAGTCAAGATGCTGTGGCGGGGTAATTTGAGCAAGCAGGCTTTGGGGATGAAGTGATAACAAGCCTGCAAGCAGGATGATATAAAGTATTAAATGATTTTTTCTTTCCATAAAGTAACTTTTTCTAAGTAGTGATAAGGCTAAAAAGCAAACATATTAAAAAATGAGGGTAAAAGCGATGTGCCTACAATCTATCATAAAATAAAAAAGCCCGACCAAATATTTGATCGGGCTTTAAAATAGAAAGTGGAGGTGCGGGGAATCGAACCCCGGTCCGAAACGGTATATCGTTCAAGCATCTACAAGCTTAGCTACCGAATTAAGTTTCGCCTGAAGCTACGCTCGGTAACAAACAACTTTAGGCTATTCTGTTTTAATCTCACATAATTGTCCGACAGAAGACGGACATTATGCTATCTTGTCGTAGTCGACGTTCCAACAGCACTGACAAGCAAGAAGCTGAGGGAACGGCATAAGCTGCTTACGCAGCGAAGCTGTATGAGTAATTGTTGTCAATTACATTATTGCATAATGATTTTTTACGAGATTCATTGCACGAACTCGGCATGCAGCCTGCGATTCTACGCATCCCGTCGAATCCGCTACACCCCCAAAATTTCAAAGAACTTTTAAAACTTACCCTTATAACGCCATAAAATCTTGATTATTCTCTTGGAAAACAAGAATTTTGTTGTTAATAAATTATCGGTTTGCAGTCATTCAAGGAAAATATCTTTGGCGGGCGGGCGGAGATTATAATAGGTACTCATAACTTGCCCATAAGCGCCGGTATTTGCTATGAGAATTACATCCCCTTCTTCGGTTTCAGGGAATAAACGATTGATGCCAAGCTTATCACCCGATTCACAAATAGGTCCTACAATATTTACGGTTTGGGTTGCGGGCTGATCTATTTTCGAAAGGTTGACGATGGTATGATGAGCGCCGTAAAGAGCGGGACGGATGAATGAATTCATCCCCGTTTCAACCCCCACATAACGAACTGTGCCTTTGCCTTTCAACTGGGTGACTCTTGCCAGCAGAACTCCGGCCGCAGCTACTAAAAAACGCCCCGGTTCAACCCAAAGCTGATAATCCGGATAGGCTTGTTTGAATTCTTTGAGAGATTCATCAATCTGTTTCAGATCAAGATGGGCATCGGTCTCGTTTTCGCGAATGCCAAATCCGCCACCGAGATCGAGTATTTCAACGCCGCCTAATTCTTCGGCTACCTCCTGCAAAATTGCAGCCGTTGTTTTCCATGATGATGAATCTTTAATACCGCTGCCGATATGCGCATGCAAGCCTTTTACACTGATATTTAGTTCATCTACAATTTTAACTATTTCCGGAATTTCAAACCTGGGAATACCAAATTTTGAATGAATTCCCCCGGTTTTTACATGTTCATGATGGCCCTGCCCGTGGCCCGGATCAATGCGTAAAAACAGCTCGCGGCCTTTAAAAATATCCGACCATTTTTTGAGCGGATAAATATTATCAAGCGTCAGATTGATGTCTAAGTCCAGCGCCTTTTCGTACTCCTGCCTGGGAGCAAAATTGGGGGTGAATAAAATCTTTTTGCAATCTATTTCAGGGAAAAGCTCAAGTATTTTTTCCACTTCACCAATAGACACACACTCAAACCCAAAATCCAGTTTTTTGAATGTCCTTAAGACATCATCATTGGCATTGGCTTTGATGGCATACAGGGCCTGATCAACCGCATCCAGGTTTTGAATCATTTTGCCGTATTCCTGAAGCGTTTCTGCATCATACACATAACAATATCCTGATTTTTCAACCAGTTCGAGCAGTTTTTCTCGTTTGTCTTTCCACCAGGCGGAATCATCTTTGGCCTCAGGTTTCTTTTCATCCATTAACTCGGGTTTATCGGACATCTTTTAAACTTATTAATCTTTGGATTAAATCGGCATCAAGATAAATAATGTATTCCTTCGTTTTTAAATAAAAAATAAACTCCTTTTTGTTAAAAGTTATAAGATTTAACCATTTAGGGGAACACTGCTGCTTCTTTTACTGTAATGAAGGTAAGATCAATGATTACAACAACTTATATTCATCAATAGAAATAGCTTTTCGAGTTGGGGCTAAATTATTGATCAGGCTAAACATCAACCTAAATCAAGAGATTGCGCAGTTTGCGGATAAGTATTTTTGTTCCACTGGTTATACTTTTTCTGGTGCCTGTGACTTCAGTTGCTCAAAACAGGGCCTCGGTCAGCGGTTATGTTAGAGATGGCAGAACGGGCAACACGCTTATTGCTGCTAATCTTAAACTGGCAGACCTTCAAAAAGGAACGACCACAGATACCTCGGGATATTTTAGCCTGACCGATCTCCAAGCCGATACCTACCTGTTGATCGTTTCTTATATGGGTTACCAACGTTTTGAGAAAAAAGTAAAACTCGAAAAGGGTGAACACTTGCAGCTATATATTCGATTAAAACCGGAAGGTTACCTGCTGGATGAAGTAGTGGTTCAATCGCAGCGAAAAAATGCTTATTCCATCAGTTCAGCTCATATTAAGGCAGCATTCATCCAAAAAACGCCCACTGTTTTTCAGGCTGATGTCTTCCGGTCGCTCCAGCTTCGGCCGGGCATAAAAGCAGCCTCCGATTTCTCCAGCAGCCTTTATATTCGCGGCGGAAGTCCTGACCAAACGCTGATTCT
>DASSAY010000101.1:0-4454 GCA_035699185.1 Balneolaceae bacterium
CCTCCGGCAAATATTGCTGCATTATGCATAATGATGTTTCATTGAATGATGACGCCATCGAGCAGCTGAAAAAAGTGATGGACGCCCATCCCGAATTCGCCGTTATCGGGCCGGTTGCCGATAACACCTTCAATCCCGATCAAAAAATGGGCGATGTTAAGGAAACGGGTGATGAAATAATGCAGGCAGAATATGTGGATAGTTTTTGCATGATGATTCGTGCTGAGGCGAATCTGAAAATGGATGAAAGGTACGAGCTGGCCTTTTTCGAAGATATTGATTTTTGTTTTCAGGCCCGGGTGGAAGGATATAAAGTTGGCATCGCGCCGGGTATGCGCGTTGAACATCATTTAGGAACGACCACTTTCGCGCTTGATCTCGATACCGACAGTGAACAATATTGGAAAAACGCGGCGTATTTTAATGAAAAGTGGGATATCAACAGTTTTTTGAAGCAAGAGCTTGATGTACTGAATACCTTCGATCAACTTTTGACGCTGGATGAGCTGGTAAATCCTTTATTTCCCGAAGAGGAAATCAAGCAGCATTTTGAGCAACTTTTTACGTCTGAATTAAAAACCGAAATCCTGAAAACAGAGCATGACCCGGAGACGCTATGCAGGCTGGTCCACCTGTTTATGGTAATGGATGAGCGCGAGGTGATGCGGCATCTTGAAGACCGGCTGGATAAGATCGAGTTACCCGCTTCACTGATTTTTCAACTGGTGCATTTTTACTTTCAGCGAAATATTTACTCGCGCTGCACCCATTATTTGAATCAGCTTAATCCACAAAGTAACAGGTTGCGAGCCGATTTATACCGGCTGTCTATCTTTATAGAAAATAAGGAGCTGGAGCAGGCTATCCCGCTGTTGAAAGAGTTGCTTGAGCACGCTCCCGCGAATCCCGTTTTGTATAAGCTGGCAGGAGAGATTCATAAATTCAGCGGCAATGAGGATGAAGCGCATTCATTTTACGATTTGGCTGAACAGATTGATCCCTTCAACTTTGCCAACGAAGAAGAAGACGCTTTTGGCTTTGAGCTTTAGAATATCGGACGGAGGACGGGAGACCGGAAAAGCCGTCGTCGGTCAACGGTCATCCGTCAATTTAATATTCAATTAGCATCTCAACAGTATTGAGCAGCTTCTTCAAACTTTCGGCTTTGCCGGTTTTATCTAACTTCTCGTAACTGTTGATCAAATTTCGAATGAAACGCGCCAGGATTCCCGCCGGTTTTTCTTCTTTGAAGTGCTCACTTTTGGGGTCCACCCCGTTTTGTTTTAGAAAATAGTAGCACTGGTTATAGCTTACCAATTTGCCGTGATCAAAGGGGTCGATAAGCACTTCTTCATCACCCTTGTATTTTAGCATAAAATGGATGGGCATGTTTACGCCATAAAAGGGCAGTTCGAGTCACCGGGACAGGAAAAGTACCACCAGTGCCAGCGAAATAGGCAAACCACGGCGGCGATCAATTACGCTATTCAAATAAGAATTATTGGGATTGTAATAATCCACCGTGCTGCCGCTAAAGTCGAGTTCGCTGAATACGAAGTGCAGCAGTTTGTGCATTTTTTGGCTTTCATCAAGCGAGTAGCGAATTTCATCACTAATCATGCTGGCAAAGCGATCGAGTTTTTGCTTGTATTCGCTCTCGCGCAAAGTGGGATTTTCAAACCGCGACAGAATGAATACGGCCTCTTCGAGCTGTTTTAAATTTCTTAAGCCGCCTTCAAGCACATCAAAGAAATCCTCTTCCACACTGCTGTAGGTGATCCATTGAATGATTTCATTAATCAATTCGCGCTCGTCATCATTTTTCGATTCACTCTTTTGCTGATCCAAAAGCGGTACAGCGCTTTCACCCAAATCGAAAAGCCGGTTTTTAACTTCCGACTGAACATAGGGATCCGGATCATCAAGCAGATAAACAAGAGATTCAATTTCGCTCTTTCTTAACATAAGTCAGTTCAAGCTAAGGGGATTTGTAATAGTCAATTTCTTGATTCGTAACAACAGCTTTTACCTGTCAATCGTGCGACTTAAAATAGAAAAATTGCATCCATTTTTTCCACTTCGTTTTTAGGTTTTCCGCCGGCAAAAACAAATGGGATAAGTCGTTGCCATTCATTTTTCTACCTATGCTGTTATCGGCAAAAAGTGAAAGGTTCGAAAACTTTTTACGCTCATTTTTGATGATGCCGTTCTAAATTCATAAAAATCAATCGGATGATAACGCGCAACGCAAGGCGAAAGCTTGTCTAACGTCTCACATTTAACGGCTGCTGTTTGTCTTTAGAATTGCACAATCAAAGCGTATATTTGGGGACTAAGGCTACAAGCTGCAAGGCCAAGCTATTAGCAGAAATATAACAACATGAAAAATTTTAAGAAGTTACAGGTTTGGCAGAAAGGGATGGAAATTGTAAATGAATGCTACAGGCTGGCAGAATTTTTGCCTAAAAATGAACAGTTTAATTTTCGCAGCCAAATAACAAGATCAGCCCTTTCAATTCCTTCAAATATAGCTGAAGGCAGTAGCCGAACTACCGGCAAAGCTTATAAACCGATTTCTTACCATTGCTTTAGGTTCAAGTTTTGAGCTTGAGACTCAAATTTTGGCTTCTGTAAATATTGGATTGTTAAATCGAAAAAATTGCACTCAAATTTTAAGTCTCATTGAAGAAGAACAAAAAATGCTTCAACCTTTTATAAAAGCCATTTCTTAAGGCTTGCAGCTTACAACTTGCTTATAACTTAAAGCTCCAATCAAAACTGATTACTGACCCCCTATGAACCTCATCATCAATTCCGAAACAGCCCCTTTAAAAAGTGTGATTGTCCACACGCCCGGCCACGAAGTATCGCTGGTAAATCCCGAGTTAAAGGATGAACTGCTGTTTGATGACATTATTTTTGAAGAGGATGCCCGCCGCGAGCACCTCGAAATGCTTACCATGTTTAAAGCGGCGATGCCCAAAAACGGTAAAATCTTCGAAATTACCGATCTCTTTATCGAATGTTTTCAGCAAAAAGCTGCGCGCGAATTTTTTGTTGAAAAGTTTATAGCCACGCATCCCCGCGAAAACCTGCATACCATTGAGGCAGATTTGCTTGCACTCGAGCCCGCCGAGTTGGTGCGCTTTGTAATTTATGGCTCAACGCCCTCCATTGGCAGTTTCATCATGCCGCCAACGCCCAACATCCTTTTCACCCGTGATATTGCAGCCGTGGTGGGTGAGAGCATTTTGCTTTCTCGTCCCGCCCGTAAAGCGCGCCTTCGCGAATCGCTGCTGATGGAAGCGCTTATTGAATTTCATCCGCTGTTTGCAACAATCAAACAAAACATTATTAAAATCAATGGACAAGAATCCATCGAAGGGGGTGATGTGCTGGTAGCTTCCGAAAAAGTGGCTTTGATCGGCATGAGTGAACGCACGTCTTTCAGCGGACTCATGGCTGCGACCGAAGGCCTGCTAAAACACGGCCTGGAACGCGTTCTCGCTGTGGATATCCCTAAGCAGCGCTCATCTATGCACCTCGATACCATTTTTACTTTTGCCAGCGATGATGAATGCATCGTATTTCCGCCGGCGATTACCGAACGGCGAAATAACGTAATTTCGTTAAGCTCTCATAACGGTTTCATTACCGCAGAATCTATGCCATCGCTAAAAGAAGCTTTAGAAGAATTTTTGGGCCATAAAATGACATTTATAAACTGCGGGGGTGATGAACGGACGAATCAATTTCGAGAGCAATGGACGGACGGCGCCAACGTTTTTGCCTTAGCTCCCGGAATTATTGCCGGCTACGGACGAAACACAAACACGTTTCGCGAGCTACAAGATCATGGCTACCGCCTGATGAATCAGTTTGAGTTTGTAGAAGAATTTGAAAACAAATCACTCGATTCCGCAGAAAAGATTGCCATCAGTTTTTGGGGCCATGAGCTTTGCCGTGGACGTGGCGGCGCGCGCTGCATGACGATGCCCATTGCAAGAGCAACTAATTAAATCAATACCATTGGATAAAAAACCTTCCGTTAACCCAACTGATTTTACTTTTGAAGAATCCCTGGAAAAGCCTCCATTTGTAAAACAACAGCAGCCCAACAAGCCGGATACAAAAACCATACTCAAGCACCTGGCGCTGTTCATCACCACGTTTATAACCGTGTCCTTAGCCGGGGCCGCTTTTGTAGGTTTTGAGCCTTCCATTTTCCCGGCTTCTTTGCCTACATTGTCTGATTTTTATCGCGGAATGATCTTCGCGGGGCTTTTACTCGGCTTTCTTGGTGTACACGAATTCGGCCATTATTTTGCCGCGCTTTACCACAGAGTGAAGGTTACGCTTCCGTATTTCATCCCCATTCCCCTGGGTATCGGTACCATTGGTGCGGTCATTCGCATCAAACAGAAAATCAATGATACGCGCAAAATGTTTGATGT
>DASSAY010000102.1:0-4225 GCA_035699185.1 Balneolaceae bacterium
AATCTGTAGACGTGCAGATTCGCGACAAGACGTTTAAGAATGAAATGTACCGGGAGTCGCTGAGCGGACTGCAAATTCCGCGGGTGGCGTTACCGAAAACCAAGCATAAAGGTGAGCAGCTTAAGTTCGCACTCAAAGAAAACTTACCGGGCTATTATCCGTTTACAGCAGGCGTTTTTCCGTTCAAACGGGAGGGAGAAGATCCCACTCGCATGTTCGCGGGTGAAGGAACGCCGGAGCGGACCAACAAACGTTTTCATTATCTGAGTGAGGGAATGCCCGCCGCGCGTCTCTCAACTGCTTTCGATTCCGTGACACTCTATGGTGAAGATCCCGATTATCGTCCCGATATTTACGGTAAAGTGGGCAATTCGGGCGTCAGTATTTGTACGCTTGATGATATGAAAAAGCTTTATTCCGGCTTTGAACTTACCTCACGAAAGACCTCGGTTTCTATGACGATTAATGGTCCCGCGCCGATGATTCTGGCCATGTTTATGAATACGGCCATTGACCAGGAGATCGAGCGATGGCTGAAAGAAAACGGAAAGTGGGAAGAAGCGAAGAAAAAGATCATGCAATATTTTGATGAAAAGGGAGCAGAAGCCCCAGAATACAGCGGTGAATTGCCGGCAACCAATAATGGATTTGGATTGGGACTGCTGGGCATCACCGGTGATAAACTGGTTGAACCGGAAGTGTATGACGAAATCAAAGAAAAAGCTCTTTCGGTTGTTCGCGGGACGGTTCAGGCTGATATTTTGAAGGAAGATCAGGCGCAAAATACCTGCATCTTTTCAACCGAATTTGCCCTTAAAATGATGGGTGATATCCAGCAGTATTTCACCGATCATAGCGTGCGAAATTACTATTCAGTTTCTATTTCCGGCTATCATATTGCCGAGGCAGGAGCAAATCCCATCACTCAGGCCGCTTTCACGCTTGCCAACGGATTTACTTATGTTGAATATTATCTCTCCCGAGGCATGGATATCGACACTTTCGCCCATAACTTATCCTTCTTTTTCAGTAATGGTTTGGATCCTGAATATGCTGTTATCGGCCGTGTGGCGCGACGTATCTGGGCTGTGGCAATGAAGGAAAAATACGGGGCCAATGAGCGGTCGCAGAAGCTGAAGTATCATATTCAAACGAGTGGCCGTTCATTGCATGCGCAGGAAATTCAGTTCAATGACATTCGCACCACGCTCCAGGCTTTGCTGGCGATTTATGATAACTGTAATTCGCTTCACACCAATGCCTATGATGAAGCCATCACCACGCCAACCGAAGAATCGGTAAGAAGGGCTCTTGCCATTCAGTTGATCATCAACAAAGAAATGGGAACGGCTAAGAACGAAAACATCAACCAGGGCTCGTACTTTATTGAAGAAATGACAGACCTGGTTGAAGAAGCGATTTTATCTGAATTTGACCGTTTGACCGAACGTGGCGGGGTGCTCGGGGCGATGGAGAATATGTACCAGCGAGGCAAGATTCAGGATGAAAGCCTGTATTATGAGTCCAGGAAACATAGCGGGGAGTTGCCGATTATCGGGGTGAATACGTTTACCGGCGATGAAGATCATGAGGGTGAGGAAGAAGATCGCGAGATAGATTTAATCCGCTCTACCAAAGATGAAAAAGAGCAGCAGATCAAGAATGTTGAAGCGTTCTGGAATCGGCATGAAGATGAGGCCGAAAAGGCAATTGAACGCTTGAAAGAAGTAGCCCGTAATGACGGAAATACCTTTGAAGAGCTTATGGAAACGGTAAAAGTGGCTTCACTGGGACAAATTTCTCATGCGCTTTACGAAGTGGGCGGGCAGTACCGGCGGAATATGTGATGCAAACGACAGACGTGAGATGTGAGACAAGTTCAACTCGTTCCGGTAAGTACTTTTTAATTAACCAGTTTAAAATAATTTTTAAGAAGATTTTCTTTTCGAGAGAGTAACCGGAAGAAGGCTTAACATGCCACTCTGCCCATTCTGATTACAGGCGGGCCGGGCAACACCTATATTTGCCTTTTAGGAGGACTGAATAGTGCAACAGGCAGTATGTATGCCGGGGGAGGCGGGCCAAGTGATATGCCCCCGTGGCAAGCATGGGATTCTTACGATCTGAGTGGAGGAGTAGGTCCACAGGCCGGTTATTGGAGTCGAAGTTATACCGGTATTAATCGTGCAAATTTACTCTTGGAGAACATTGATGGTGTTAAAGGTCTCGATGCAGATACAAAAGCACGCTATATCGCTGAAGCAAGATTTCTTCGAGGTTATTATTACTTTTGGCTGATCCGTCTGTTTAGAAATGTGCCGTTGTTTACCAGCCCACTTGATGCTGGTGAGATTTATCAGCAGAAGCAGGCGCCACCGGAAAAGGTATATGAACAAATTATAGCCGATTTTACCGCAGCCATACCTGATTTGCCATCGGCGCCGCTTCCTGCTAGCGAAAATGGACGGGCTACAAAGGGTGCTGCCCGGGCTTTTCTTGCCAAAACCCTGATGTGGCAAGTCGGTTCAGACGAAAATCAAGCCAAAATGCAGCGTGCTGCTGATTTATTGAAAGAGGTAAATACTTCTCCGGCTTATGCACTGGTTGCAAATTATCCCGATATTTTTAGTCCGGATAATTCCTTTCATTCAGGATCAATCTTTGAAATAACCCACTCATCAAAACAACAAGCTGACTGGAGTCGCTTTGGTAACTTCAGGGGAAATATATATGTGCAGATGGTTGGCCCCCGGGGTTATACCGGAACTACGTACAAAAATGGTTGGGGCTTTAATCCCATTACTTCTGTGTTGGTTGATGCCATGGAGGGTGACCCGAGGGCCCAGTATACAATACTCAATGCAGATAGTTTGGTGAGTGCAGGGGCTGCAAGTTACCAGGCGGGCTATAAAAACACGGGTTACTTCATAAAGAAGTTTGCTCCACGTATTGAATATATGGCTGAAAATGGCGTCGTAGCCGTAAATTATCCTAATAATTATATAGAGGTACGGCTTGCAGGAACTTATCTGTTAGAGGCTGAAGCATTAGTCCGGGCAAACGGAGACATGACAAGAGCAGCTTTCTTATTGAATGAAGTCCGCGATCGGGTTGGTTTACCTGCTGTAGCTCTCACCCTGGAAAATATTTACCATGAAATGTGGATAGAACTGGCAACAGAGGGCCATCGCTGGTTTCACTTGGTACGTACCGGCCGGGCTGCAGAGGTACTGGCTGATGAAGGATTTGTTGATGGAGTGCACGAGGTATTGCCTATACCCTTGGAATCATTAAACAATACTCAACTCAAGCAGAACCCCGGATATAATTAATGTGCCGAGCTTAATATTGAGGCAACCTTTTACAAAATAACTATTTAACTATATAAACTATAAGACGATGAAATGTTTATTTAAAATGGTCAAACCTCGCGGATATGTATTGTTCTTAATATTACTGTCCGTTGGTTATTTAACAGCTTGTACCGGCATTGGAGGGGTTGGGGCATTAGGTGAATTGCCAAAGGCAGACTTTTCAATAGCTCAGGGTAATACTCCAAATGAAGTGGTCGTGATAAATAAAACGAACATGACATCGATTCCCTATTGGTCAACTTCTAATGGATTAAAAGCCAAAGGCGATACGGCTGTTTTTCATTTTACTTTTAAAGGAACCTATACCATCACACTTGCTGCTGCTGGTAATGGAGGCATCGATTCCACATCTAAGAAGACAACCATTGAACAAAATGATCCGAACGCTTGTCAAGGAACGGTTCGGGGCTTTATTGCCGGTTGCTCAGACAAGACATGGAAATTGAATCCTGCTGCTTATGCAGAAATGGTTGGACCTGCCGCCGGAGACGGAAGTTGGTTTGGGAATAGTGCTGCATCAGTGACAGGGCTCAGAGCCTGTGACTTTAATGATACGTGGACTTTTTCCTTTGATGCAGAGGGCAGTATGAAATATGATAATAAAGGTGATTTCTTTGCAGATACTTATATAGGGAATGCTAATTCGGTATGTGGCGTCAATTCAGACCTCAGTGCAACTCAAAAGCCGTGGGCTTCCGGGAATTTTAACTACAAAGTTATTCCTAATTCAGGTGTAAAGGATTTAGGGCAGTTAAAAGTTATTGGTTTGGGCGCACATATTGGTTTTCCGAAGGCAGTCAATGGGGCTGAAAATACAGAAGCTCCTGTAGAGTCTATTACTTATGATATCA
>DASSAY010000103.1:0-2259 GCA_035699185.1 Balneolaceae bacterium
AAACGCAGTTGAAAAGTTTATAAGCAGCTAATGGACGCTTTTCATCTCGTTCCGTCGTCCCTGTAGGTGGAGTGCTAAAGCAGTTCTATCCAAAACTTGCAAGGATTAGAAAACTCTTATTTAGGCTTTTTTAATTGGAAGCTTAAAATGTTTAACTTATATAAAAATAAGTTGGCTTTATTTTAAGATTGGTAATGTTCAAGCCACTTCTTAACAGAAAAAACAAGCATTCGTATTTGAAAGCAGCAGATAATTTATTTTATTTATCTCACAAAAAATCAAAGAGTATGTTCAACCCTTATTTTAAACGATGAGCTTAGCCGCCTGGATTGTAATTGGTGTAATTATTTTGTGCCTGGTGCTTCTGGTGAGCACTACGGTCTCGCCCGATTTAGTATTTTTAGGGGGGCTGACCGTGCTAATCGTGGGCCGTATAGTGCCTGCTGATGAGGCATTGGTCGGATTCTCAAATCAGGGGATGCTAACGGTTGCCGCTTTGTACATCGTTGCAGCAGGGCTCAAAGAAACAGGCGCTATTCAGTACGTGGTGAACAAGATTATCGGCCGTTCAAAAAGTATCCGACGCGCGCAGGTGCGAGTGATGGGGCCTGTAATGGGCATCAGCGCTTTTATCAACAATACGCCTGTAGTAGCCTCTTTTATACCGGCCATAGAAGAATGGGCGCGCAAAAATAGAATACCGGCCTCCAAACTGCTCATTCCGCTTAGCTATGCTGCCATTTTGGGGGGAACCTGTACACTCATCGGTACCAGCACCAACCTGATTGTAAACGGGTTGCTAATGGCTGAAGGCTATGAATCGCTGGCTTTATTTGAGCAAGCCTGGGTAGGTGTACCCTGTGCCATCGCCGGTTTTCT
Source organism: Balneolaceae bacterium (assembly GCA_035699185.1). Lineage (GTDB taxonomy): Bacteria > Bacteroidota > Rhodothermia > Balneolales > Balneolaceae > Fodinibius. The sequence continues at coordinate 880 of DASSAY010000103.1, forward strand.
TTATCTCTCCATTTTCGGAAGAAAATTACTGCCGATAAGGGGCTCAGGCTTTGATACATTTAAAAATCCCAAAGAATATACCATCGAAATGCTGGTGGATAGCTATGGACCGTTAGTGGGCGAGTCGATAGAAGAGGCGGGCCTACGAAATCTGCCGGGATTGTTTTTGGTAGAAGTGTACCGGAATGGTCAGATTATTGTAGCGGTTGAACCGGAAGAACGCTTGCAGAAAAATGACCGCCTGATATTCGCAGGCATCGTGAGCTCCATTGTTGACCTTCAGCAAATACCGGGCATAAGTCCCGCTACCGACCAGGTCTTTAAACTCAACTCTGAAAAACGCGAGCGGCTACTTATTGAAGCAGTGGTTTCTTCATCCAATCCCGTTCATGGAAAGACAATCAGGGAAGGGCGATTCAGAAATTTATATGACGCAGTAGTACTGGCCGTATCCAGAAATGGAGAACGGATTAAAGAAAAAGTGGGTGATATTCGTCTGAAAGACGGAGATACCTTGCTCTTGGAAGCAAATTTCACTTTTGTAGAGCAATTTAAAAATTCCCGGGATTTTTACCTTATCAGCGGTATCGCAAATTCAACCCAGCCCAATTACGAAAAATCGGGCATCGCCTGGGGCATTATAGTGGCGATGGTTCTTGTCGTTACTTTTGATTTGCTGACGATGTTTCAGGCTTCATTCCTGGCTGCCGGTACAATGCTTGTAACCGGCTGCTGCCGTGCCAAGGAAGCCAAAGACAGTATTGACTGGTCCGTTTTGTTGGTAATCGCCGCCACCCTCGGTATTGGCAACGCCATGCAGATTACCGGTGCCGCCCAGGTAATCGCTGCCAGCCTTTTATCCTTCGCGCAATCAAGTCCCTACCTGGCACTTGCCCGCACTTATCTTGCTACCTGGGTGATGACTGAAACCATTACCAACAGTGCGGCGGCCGCTTTGATTTTCCCCATTGCTGTTTCCATAGCCGCGGTGATGAATACGAGCCTTATGCCTTTTGTGATTGTAGTGATGATGGCTGCTTCAGCCAGCTTTTCTACGCCTATCGGTTATCAAACCAACTTGATGGTTTACGGACCGGGAGGATATCGTTTTACCGACTTCACAAAAATTGGCCTGCCGCTGAATTTGATTATAGCTACAATTACCATAACTTTGGTGCCAATATTTTGGCCGTTCTGAAATTGTTGAATTACTGATTGGTTGAATGATTGAATCACTTAAAATCTTAACACATACTACTTTTTACTTACTACTAAGTCATGCTGAAAGAAATTATCGGGACGGCGCGAAAGGCGGGAGATGCAATTCTTGAATTTTACCGGGAGGAGGTGGAAGTGATGACCAAAGATGATGATTCTCCG
>DASSAY010000104.1:0-3271 GCA_035699185.1 Balneolaceae bacterium
CACTTTTATTCATTATAAGCTGTAACCCGGCTTCGAATGATGAACCTATCGATCCGGTCATCACACCCGGTTTCTATGGCCTTGAGGCCCAAAGCACTTCCATTGATGGAGAAGTTGTTTCAACCGGGCGTTTTGGTGGAGGCGGTTATTACGCTCAAAGACTTCAATTCATAGAAGAAAATGCTTTGCAAATTGAAGTAACATCAGATATTCCAAAACAAAACGGACTTGCAAAAGCAACGTATCAGGTTCAAGACTCAAATATTTCCGTTAATATCACCTCCTCCACCACTTCACGGTATCCAGCTGGTACAGAAGTTACTTTTACCGATTTTAAGGTAGTGGATGATTCCTTCTCCCGCACCTTCCAATCAAATGGCGATTCTTATATTTTTACAGGCCCCGGACTACTCCTTGAAAGACAATATGCCGATCAAGAGGACCTGGATGATGATGGTAACACTGCCGAAATGGTTAGCCGGACCCGTTTTTATGGTTATTTAGGAATGAAGTATGATAACGGCGGCTTGTAGGTCAGGTTGCTAACCCGACAGAGTGATTGCATAAGGGTAAGCTTTTCAAAAATACTTGCCCATTCATGTTTACGCGCATCCCAAAAAATATTCGTGACGGGTTGACAACCCGTCCTACATAAGTTTAGATTTTTTCCTATTTTCCCTTCTGTTTGAATCAATTCCTGTAATTCGAAAATTGAACCTATGATATCAAAGCGCGCGCAGGCTGTTGCCCCATCAAAAACGCTTGAAATTTCTGCAAAAGCCAAGGAGCTAAAGCGACAGGGAAAGTCCATTATTTCGCTAAGTGCGGGTGAACCGGATTTCAAAACGCCGGAACACATTTGTGAGGCGGCGATTCAGGCTATAAAAAATGGCGTTCATGGTTATACGATGAATACCGGTACCCCCGAGTTGCGCGAAAGTATCTCGGACAAGCTCCATCGCGACAATAACCTGGATTATATGCCTTCGCAAATTTTGTGTACCAACGGGGCTAAGCAAGCGCTGGGTTTCAGTATGCTGGCGATGCTGAATGAAGGTGATGAAATCATCATCCCGGCGCCGTACTGGGTTTCGTATCCCGAGATGGCGAAGCTTGCGGGAGCCAAGCCGGTAAGCGTGCGGACGTCATTCGAGAACAATTTTCGCATCACTCCTGAGCAGCTGGAGAAAGCCATCACCCCAAAAACGAAAGCGTTTATTCTCTGTTCACCTTCGAATCCCACGGGAGCCTGTTATTCTAAAGAAGAGCTTCAAAAACTGGCTGAGGTTTTGTTCGATCATCCCGATATCGTGATTATTTCGGATGAAATTTATGAATACATCGTTTTTGAAGGCGAGCATGTGAGCATCTTAAATGCGGTGCCGGAACTGAAAGACCGGACGGTGCTGATCAACGGATTTTCAAAAGGATTTGCTATGACGGGCTGGCGGCTGGGTTATTTAGCAGCAACGCAAAATTTTACGGATGCAGTGGCAAAGATTCAAAGCCAGGAGACCTCAGCCCCTTCGGCCATTTCGCAGAAAGCGGGGGAGGCGGCGTATCGCGGAAGCCTGGAGGCTGTTAACAAGATGCGGGATTCGTTTAAAGAACGCCGTGATTTCGTGGTGGATGAACTTTCGTCTATCGAGGGACTTAAGTGTTTCAAACCTTCGGGTGCTTTTTACGTTTTTCCTGATATATCTGAATATTTGGGGAAATCTACCGCCGATAAGAAAATTGAAACCAGCACAGATCTGTGCCTGTTTTTGCTTGAAAAGCATGGACTGGCAGCGGTTCCGGGTGATGCTTTTGGCGAACCTAATGGAATGCGTTTGAGTTACGCATCTTCAATGGATGATCTGCGGGAAGGGATAAAGCGGTTGAAAGCGGGGTTGGGTGAGTTGGAGTGATTGATTTAAAGTGGGGTCTAAGAACACCCCTCGGATTGAATCGAGAAACAACTCGATTCAATCGTCTCCCATCGAGGGGAGATCATCAGCCCGATTTGCTCTCGGGCTGATGTGAGGGGTGTTCGTTGGAAGCAAATGTTGCTCAATTAACCTGCTGTGAGGGAGTTGTACTCCCGAACGTTTGGAGCCTTAACGTGGCGCCAGGCACTTTCGGAAGTGCTTGGTACCTATTCATGTATCTGAAATTTTGTACAAACTAAGTTATTTTGGCACGTTTTGTGCTATTGACGTGGCAAAACATCAACCGAAATTGTTAAGAAACAATGCCTACATACGAATACAAACGAGAAGACGGAAGCCGGTTTGAAATCAAACAGGGAATTAATGATGAGCCACTGGAAAAATGTCCCGATACGGGGCAGAAAGTTACGCGGGTGATTTCCGGCGGAGGCGGCGTGGTTTATAAGGGCAGCGGCTGGTATGTGACCGACTATAAAGACAGCGACCGCAAGACGAAGCGCACCGAAGCCAAGAAGGCCAACGGAACAAGCGAGACTTCGAGCAGTTCATCCGATGCTGCTAAAAAATCAACCGCGAGTAGCGAAGCTTCTAAATAATTGATCTGTGGATTCTGAACGCTCCCAAACGCATGAAGAAGCTTTAGAGCAATTTATCTTGCTTTGGGGCGAAATGGCATCGGCTTGGGGCATCAACAAAACGATGGCGCAGATTCATGCCCTGCTGTACGCCGAAGCCGATCCGCTGGATACCGACACGATTATGAAGCAGCTGGACATCAGTCGCGGCAATGCCAATATGAATTTGCGTAATTTGCTGCAGTGGCAGCTTGTTCATAAAGTGCATTTTAAGGGCAAGCGGAAGGATTATTATGCGGCGGAAAAAGATGTTTGGAATATTGTGGCTACGATTATCCGGGAGCGACAGCAGCGCGAAGTGGCGCCCATCACTCAAAATCTGGATGAATGCCTGGCGCTGTTTGATGAGGAAGATTCCATCACCGAAGAAGAGCAGGCTTTTAAGGAGCGGATCGAGAATTTTACGGAATTCCTGCAAATGTTCGAACGGTTTACCGAAGCGCTGCTGCCTTACATCAACAAAAAGAATCTGAAATTCCTGAAAAACCTGGTTAAACTGGCGGAGATGAAGCATTCAATTACGGGATCAAAATCAAAGGATGATGGCGAATAAATCAACCCGCGAGATTGGCAATGAGGGTGAAGACCTGGCCGCGGCCTACCTGGAGTCGAAAGGTTACCTGATTCTGGATCGTAATTATCATTTCGAACATGCAGAAGTGGATATTGTGGCCTACGATAAGGAAACCTGCATTGTGTTTGTGG
>DASSAY010000105.1:0-3071 GCA_035699185.1 Balneolaceae bacterium
GACAATTTACTTATTCTTTTTTGGGTTTCAAAATTGTTTTTCAACTTCAGGTGCCGGGCACTTGCCAAGTGCCCGGCACCTGAAGTCTTTTTTGAAGCTTAAAAAATAGCTTCGTAACTTTGAGTATAACTTAACCAACAAGGTTGGGGGTGCTTGCAACAGCAGGCTGAGATCATACCCTGAGAACCTGAACCGGGTAATACCGGCGCAGGGAAACCTCGACAGAACTTTTAAGTTCTGTTATTGATCAGCATTTCTTGCAAGTTCATCTCCTGCTCTTATAAATCTATAAGACGGAGGAACTTATGTTTTCCAAACTATTACGCAGCACTATTTTCTTGTGCTTTTTTACGGCAACCAGCACTTCACTCTTTGCCCAAACGATAACCGGAACCATTCTCGACGCCAAAACAGGTGAACCGCTGGCGGGCGCTAACATCATACAGCTTGAAACGAATAACGGTGTTTCGGCTAATGCGGATGGAGCTTTTTCTTTAACTTTGCTCAAGGATGAATCACCAAAAATTAAAGTAACTTTCATTGGTTACAAGACGCAAATCATCAATACGGTGAATAACGACTCGCCTCTGAAAATCAGGATGAAGCGCAAAACGATTGTGAGTAATGAAGTATTTGTGAAAGCACTTCGGGTGGATGAAGCTTCACCCATGGCATTCGAAAACGTGGGCCAAACCCAAATTGAAAAACGGAATTTGGGCCAGGATATGCCGTATATGATCAGCAGCACGCCTTCGGTAACGACTACTTCGGATGCCGGCGCGGGCATCGGTTATACCGGTATTCGCATTCGCGGTGTTGACGGTGCGCGCATCAATGTTACTATAAACGGTATTCCCGTAAATGACGCTGAATCGCACAGTGTTTTTTGGGTGAACATGCCCGATCTTGCTTCATCGGTTGAAAACATTCAGATCCAACGGGGAGTAGGTACCTCAACCAATGGTGCGGCAGCTTTTGGGGCGACGATCAACATTCAGACCTCTCGAATGGAGCGTGAACCCTATGGGGAAGTGAATGCAGGTTTCGGTTCATTTAACACTCAAAAATTTAATGTGATGCTGGGTTCCGGACTGATGGATAACGGCTGGCAGTTCGAAGGACGCCTGTCTAAAATTACATCAGACGGATATATTGATCGCGCTTTTTCAGATTTGAAATCATTCTATCTCTCAGCCGCCAAGCACGGAGAGCGAAGTTTGCTGCGGGCTGATGTCTTTTCAGGAAAAGAGAAAACCTATCAGGCCTGGTACGGTGTTCCGGAAAGCATCCTTGAAAATGGAAACCGAACCTATAATCCCGCAGGAATGGAGAAGTCCGGCGAGCCGTATGAAAATCAGACCGACAATTACCAGCAGGACCACTACCAGCTGCATTATTTTTACCAATTGACCGACAATTGGGATGCCAACGTATCGCTGCATTACACCTATGGGCGCGGCTATTACGAAGAATATAAAGCCAATCAGTTGCTGACCGATTACAGCATCAACCCAATTCAAATGCCTGACACCACGATTCGTCGGAGTGATTTAGTGCGGCAACTTTGGCTGAATAATCATTTTTACGGGGTAGTTTTCTCAACCAATTATAAAGTCGATGACGAATGGTCGCTAACCCTCGGCGGCGGGTATAACGAATATGACGGCGACCATTTTGGTGAAGTGGTGTGGGCCCGATTTGCGGGCAATGGCGAGTTGGATGAGCGATATTACAGCAACAATGCCTTTAAAACCGATTTCAATACTTATGTTAAAGGGCAATATTACATCACCCCAGAGTTAAGTATTTTTGCTGATGCACAAGTTCGACACATCACTTATGAATTTCTTGGCAAAGAAAGTCAACCGGTACCGGGCGGTGGACAAAAAATCGCAAATGTACAGCAAAGGGATGAACTTACCTTTTTCAATCCCAAGGCGGGAATTACTTACAACTCACAACATCATCGGGCATTTGTTTCCTTTAGTGTGGGTAACAAGGAGCCGACGCGGGACGAATATGTGAATTCAACCCCGGAAAATCGTCCAAAGCATGAAACGCTTTATGACTGGGAGGCGGGTTACCACGCTTCATTTCAACGCTTTTTTGCGGGAGTGAATTTCTACTATATGGATTATAAAAACCAGTTGATTTTAACGGGTGAAATCAATGATGTGGGAGCATATATTCGCCAAAATGTGCCGGACAGTTATCGGGCGGGTATTGAATTACAGGCAGGAATGCAGCTGCTGCCCAATGTTGAGTGGTCAGGCAATGCTACCTTCAGCCGTAATAAAATCGATGAATATACTTACTACATCGACAATTACGATACGGGCGGACAGGAAACAACGGTTTATGAAAATACCAGTATTGCATTTTCACCCAATTTTATTGGGAGCTCCATCTTTCGTTATTCGAATAATGGCTTTTGGGCTGAACTCAGCACAAAATATGTATCACGTCAGTACCTGGATAATACCCAAACTTTAAGCCGTTCATTAGATCCTTATTTAGTGAATGACCTGCGTTTAGGCTATAGCTGGAAAGAGGCACCGATGGTTCAAAAGATTGAAGCTACCCTTCAGATCAATAATCTTTTTAATGAGATGTATGAATCAAACGGATACACATACGGATATATTTCGGGAGGGGAGCGCCAATTTTTTAATTACTATTATCCTCAAGCAGGACGCAATTTTCTGCTTCAGCTCTCGTTTACATTTTAGACGATAGATATGTTATAAGGTTACATGATGAAAAGGGCGGGCCGTGAAGGTTCGTCCTTTTTTGGTTGGTTTCACGCAAAGCCCCCGGACCCGCAAAGGGAATTAAATTAGAATCTGCATTTTACTCCGCGTCTTAGCGTCTCTGCGTGAAACTTTCAAACCTTTACCGTAAAGGGTATTTTTGTTTCACCCCAATGGAAAACAATAGTAGCCGAGTGATTAGTAACATTCTTGAAATAAAACATCATTTGTTCAATGTGAATGCCCTCTTGAGCTTCAACCTGAACACGAAGCGCATCTGTGGCGCTGTCATAGTTAGAAGCGCCCCATTGAGTAGGTACA
>DASSAY010000106.1:0-3406 GCA_035699185.1 Balneolaceae bacterium
GGTAACGGACGCACAACCTGAGAATAATGCGATAACGAAAGTAAAAGCTAATAACTTATGGGCTAAAGATTTCATAATAGTATACCTATATTTAATTTAGTGGTAAATTTTTAGTTTATTATTGGATGTCCCGAAGCCAATTTCAAAAGACATACGCACTTATGTTGTTATAAAACAAGGTGATATCCCCAAACTATTGTTATTACTAAGTTTGACAACTTTTTTCGTACTTTCAAAGTATCAGAAAAAATGATACATTACCTTGCGCCCATATATTACGTAAATTATTTTTCAGTTTCAAAATTAATTTAAAAAAAAATTAAAGTGGGTTGGTTTTGGCATGGAGATGAAGGTTTAAGGCAATATTTTCAAATACAACCTGCCTTCTCTGTCATCCCGAACGCATGTGAGGGATCTCAAACGTTGATCCAACTGGCTCGTTAATTCAAAGCTGCCTTTATTACCATTTGAGATTCCTCATCATCCAGAAACCCACTCCCCGAGCATTCGGGGTCGGAATGACAAAGACGGCGGGCTGGAATTAAAAAAACTGTTAGTTTTGGAATTCACCCTGAATCAAACAACCCTCACTGTCATCCCGAACGAACGTGAGGGATCCCAAGCGTTGATACGAACTATCTCGTTAATTCAAGCTCCTGCCTTTATTACAACTTGAGATTCCTCATCATCCAGAAAAGCACTGGATTCTTCGGAATGACAGAGAGGGCAGCCAGTAGTAACCAAGGCAAAGAATTAAAATTCATAATTCATAATTCATAATTCATAATTCATCCATTCCCCTCCAAAACCGTTTGCATGATTATGGTATATCATCTATTATGGGTTACGGTTGGTACACGGCTTAATAAATTCGTTGGAATCACTCCTAATCAATTTCTCTTTTATCTTGGGCTACAAAGTTGATGATTATTCTGAGTTAGTCTATGCGCTTCAGGAAAACAGCAAAGGCAAGGTCAATAAGCTGCTCGATGAGGTGATGCATCGCCTTAAAGACTATTTGAAGGTGGTTTTAAACGCCACGGAATTCGATGCCGAAGAATGTACCCAACAGGTGTTTATTAATGTTTATGAGCAAATAAAAAAGGGCAACATCAAGGATGAAAAGTATATCTTTCGCTATTTGATTCAAGCCTGCCGGCATGAGTATTTTAGAATTTCAGAAGAAAAAAAACGCTACAACGGCTCGGCCGAGTACTACTCTCAACATCTGGTAACCCAGGCCGACCAAATTGAAAACCTGGTAGAAAAGGACCGCAAGCGCATCTTGGGCGAATGTTTTGATGAATTGTACGAAGATGATCAAACATTCATCGAATATATATTTGAAATTCCCGGGCGTACTACAAAGGAGATTAGCAAACATTTCAATATTTCACCGGCCAATGCGCGTACTAAAAAATCGCGGATCATGGAGCAACTTCATTATTGCGCCCAACGGAAATTAAGAAAGTGAGGCGATACAAAGGCCAAAAGCATCACGCAAAGGCGCAGAGCCGCAAAGAATGGAGAATAGCTGAAATGGGAATTCTGTTATCCTCACTGTCATCCCGAACGCATGTGAGGGATCTCAAGCGTTGATACTGTTCGTTTCGCTAATTCAAACCCCTGCCTTTATTACCATTTGAGATTCCTCATCATCCAGAAATCCGCTGGATTCTTCGGAATGACAGAGAGGGCGGGTTGTTTTAAAAGAACTCCATCTATTCAATTTTCATTTAATAGAGTGAGAGTTAGTAAATACAGGCTTCATTTAAGAGAGCAAGGATTTAAAAATCTTTTTTGATGAAATGAGTCAATCCGTTATAATCTGTTGCTTTTTAGATGACCTCTCAAACTAAAAGATGTCTTTGCAAAACCTATATAATACCGCATGTATTGCGAGCAGCGCGAAGCAATCTCCCTGCTGAGGCTAAGAGGGGGATTGCCGCACTCCGTTCGCAATGACACTAAGGGTTTTGCAAAGACCTCTAAAACTTAAAACAAATTTTAGTGGTAACCTTCTGATTTGAATCAAACCCTCATAAATATCATCTTTTTAGCCGCCGGGCTGATGGCTTTTCCCCTCATCGCCGCTTCTCAAGACACCGGTGCCCCCGCTCAGGTTTGGAACGTCAAAATTAAAGGCAATGAACAATATTCCGACATGGTGTTGAAAGAGCAAATTGCCACCGAAGCACCCTCTTTCTGGAAAAAAATTCAATTCTGGGATAACCGCACCGGCCATCCGCTGGATGAAATAAAAATAAAAAAAGATGTCATCCGCATCGGCAACTTTTATCGCCGTCGGGGCTATATAAAAGTAGATGTCAGCTACCGGATCAAAACCGGAAAGAAAGAGTGGAAAAAGAAAGTGATTTTCGAGATTGATGAAAACGCACCCGTGATAATCACCGAGCTTGATTACCATATTGATACCAAAGGTGCCGATACTGAAAATGTGCGGAAAACTCCTTCATTCAAAAAGGCAAAACGCCAACAGCCCTTTCAGGTGGGCACGAGATACCAGCCTGTTAACGAAGCCGAAGTAATCGGGCAATTCACCGAAGTGTTTAAAAATCTGGGATTTGCTTATGCCACGGTAAATATTCAATCTCAAATAGATACTTCAAGGCTTGCCGCTCATCTCACGATTGAAGCAACTCTCGGGCCTAAAACGTATATCGACAGCATCCGGGTGAAGGGTACGCAAGTTCTTTCCAAAAGTTATCTGCTGGAAGAAGCGGTTTTAGACACCGGACAATTATACAGCCTAAAAAGGCTTCAGGAAGCCCAACAACAGCTCTTTAATCATCACTTGATCCGTTTCGCGACGATCAGCATTCCGCCCCAGCCGCACGATTCAACCCTGACCCTTCTGCTGCGGATTCGCGAAAACGAACTTCGGTCGGTCGCCTTGTTGATTGGTTATGGAACCGAAGAGAAACTGCGGGGACAGATAAGCTGGGTTCATCGCAACGCTTTTGGGCGTGCCCATCGCTTTACCATTACCGCCCGGGCATCTTTTATCGAACAATCCATCAACCTCGATTACCTTTTTCCTTATTTTCTGAATACCAAAAGCAGTATTGTTATTTCACCTTTTGCCCAGCACCTGTTGCAGAAAAATTTTGAATTGCTGCGAGCGGGCATCACCAACAGCTATATTTACCGTTATAGTAAGAATTTTACGGCTTCAGCAGCTTACGAATTCACCAAAAACAAAGAGCTTTCTCAGAAATTTGCCCTCAGCCTGCCCGATACCACAACGCAATACGATTTATCATCATTGCAATTCAGCAGTTATTATACCAGCGGCTTTGGGCGCCTTCAGGAAGGCTGGGTGATTCAGCCCTACGCCGAACTTTCGGGTTTGTTCGGGTTTGCCACCTACCAATTTCAAAAACTG
>DASSAY010000107.1:0-2576 GCA_035699185.1 Balneolaceae bacterium
ATCCCGTTCTAAACAAGGAAAAGGCGAAAGAATTAATTCTGGAATGGACCTGCTCGAACGAGAAGGCCCGCCGCGAGCTCGGCTACGAACCGGAATATTCGCTGGGCGAAGGTATTTCTCGCACCATTCACTGGTATCAAAAACATCATTGGCTGTGATAAGTAAGCTTTGGTTTGATTATACTTAAGGTAAGTTTGGAATAAAGGACTTTAAAGTCTCCCCTTGAGGGAGATGATCAGCTTCAGTTACTTCTGAAGGTGATCCGAGGGTGTCCGGGAACACACTGTCAGGCTTTGAACACCTCCCGCCCACCTTCCGAAACCCACGGAATGTAGGCACCCTCCTCAAGGAGGGACTTTTCCCGGCCAATTATAAAGTTTTATATCGATCTATTGCTGCTTACTTATTTAACAGATTAGAATTTTTGGGAATAAAAGATAATTTATGAAAAAGATTCAGACGGCATTTTTTATCGCGCTTTTGTTTGGCATCATCACAAACAGCAGGGCGCAAACGCTCGAAAAAGATTATTCCTTTGTGATGGAAATTCCATCCGTAATCACTATGAGCAGTTCACCCGCTCATTTGTATGTACTTTCGGATGAAGAAGGAATGGCTGTTTTCAGAACGTATGAAGATTCGCTGCAATGGCTTTATACTTCACCTAATATGGAACACCGTGGCCACACTATCACCGCCGATATCCGGTTTGCTTATTTGTTTGGAGACAGCAAACGCCTCACCGTTCTCGAACCCACTTCCGTGATGGGCGTTTATTCGGCAACCTATCTCCCCGCCCGCCCCTTGGATGCTGAACGAATTGAGCAGGAGTTATTTGTAGCGCTCGGGAATGAAGGACTGGGACGCCTTTCACTCAGCACTCCGGCCGCGGTCGATTCAACCTTCAAACTTATAAGCGATAAAAATATTATTGATCTCGAAAGCTCCAAAAATCAGCTTTTTGCGCTGTCAGATGATGGTAAGCTTTTTAAGTTTAATTACAGCGGAGGTGATTTGTCCATCGTCAACGAGATGGACTTCAGGGAAGCCATCACAGGCATTCATTTGATTGAAAATGCCCTTTACGGCTCGGATAAAAACGGAAATATTTATGAAATAACCGGATTCGGGAATTTGTCGGATTTAGGCAGTATTGGTGAACCGGTTGTTAAAGTTGAAAAGTGGAAGGACTGGCTGATCATCAAAGGAAAATCGGCCCGGTTGTGGACTTCCTATCAAAACCGGGAGCCGGAGTTATGGAAGGAAAATGGAGATGCCGGCAATTATTTTACGGTAAGCGGGAATGATTTATGGCTTAGTGAATATAACCACGTTAGCAGAATTGTCACTTTTGAACCACAGATTTCGACGACCGATATTATTAAATCACAGGCGCTTATCACCGATTCATTTTCACTGGTGGAGATACCAAATCAAACGTTGCCGCACACCAAGCCGCTGCTTTTTCCCATCAAAATAAAGGGACATGTTGCCGCCGAAAACATCCAGTTTTCATATCAATCACCCGATATAAAAAATGCCGAAGTGCGGGGACAAAGTTTCTACTGGCGGCCCGGTTATGATGATGTGGGTATTCACCGCGTTAAGATTATCGGCACTACCAGCAGCGGAAAAACCGACAGCACAAGCTTTACTGTAAATGTGCGCTCGTTTAATGCGCCCCCGCGAATCGCGCCCGTTCGTCCCATAAGCATCCCCGTTGGCGAAGAATTTTCCCTGCCCATCAAGGCGGTAGATCCCGACGGAATGAATCCAAACCTGATTCGCTTTCTGGGCGTCAATTTGCCTTACGGTTCTTCTATTGATGAACAAACGGGAACCTTTACATGGACCCCCGAACTACGGCAAATGGGTGAAAACCATTTTCGCGTAATCGCTACCGATCAATACGGGGCCGCCACTTCGGTTGATGTTACTATAAACGTGATTCAAAATCCGCGAAAGGATACGGGAAAGTGAAATGCAACCACCCCTGCGCCCCTCCTTTAAAAGGAGGGGATTCCTCTTAACCCATATTATTGGTTAGGCTTATAAATTCTGAGGCTGTCCAAAAAGCAAATATCTATTGGTAACTTAAAAAAGTTAAGTTTCTTCTTTTAAATCCCATTTTTAATGGGATTTGTCCCCCTTAGAAGGGGGCTCAGGGGGATGACCTTTTTTGTAATTAGACTAAAAACTTAACTTTTTTAATCGGTTCTTCTTGCTATGGACTTTTTGGACAGCTTCAGGCAGGAGGAGTTGCTCTAACTATTTTTAATTCTGAATCAAAGTATCTTTTGAATAACTCTGAATTTCAATCCCGTCTGCTAAGCTGGTACGACGCAAACAAGCGCGAAATGCCGTGGCGTGACAGCACAGATCCGTACAAAATCTGGCTCTCAGAAATCATGCTGCAGCAAACCCGGGTTGATCAGGCTACCCCCTATTACGAGCGGTTTATTGCTCACTTTCCCACGGTTTACGATTTAGCTGATGCCAATCAGCAGGATGTGCTTAAAGTTTGGGAAGGACTCGGTTACTACAGCCGCGCCAGAAATCTTCATGCTGCTGCAAAA
>DASSAY010000108.1:0-3544 GCA_035699185.1 Balneolaceae bacterium
AGATTTATCCTTCTGTTGAAGAAGGCTCTTATTTATATGAAATGGGAGGTTATAGTAATAAATGAGATGTTTTTGTCTTGGGTGAAATGAAGGGCGGTCAATCCCCTTAGTGCCCCTTCGCCAAAGGGGAAATTAGCCCATCAATCAGGAGACCTTTCAGATTTAAGAATAATTCAACAACAAGCTGCTCTGCCGGTTTCATACCTGTTGTTGTCCGACAGGATGCCCCGGCCTGCATAAAACGATTTTAGATTGGAGAAGTGGTTCTATACAACGAAGTGCAGCTTTGATCGGCAGGCGTTCGGGAGTACAACTCCCTCACAGCAGAAGATTCAACGATATTCCTTTTCCCAAGCAGGTATTCTTCCTTTTCCTTACACTCTGTTCATAGCTTCAATCAAATCATCCACCGCTACACTGGCCAGGGCCGGTTGCGTGTCGGCTACGGCATAGGGGATAATAAGCCGGTCATGATGAATGATGGCGCCGCAGGTATAGACTACGTTTGGAACATAACCCGAACGCTCATGCTCCTCGGCTCTCAGCAAAGGCTCTTCCAGATGGCCGATAAGCCGGGCGGGGTTTTCCAAATCCAGTAAAATGGCGCCGATGGAATACGTACGAACCGGCCCCACTCCATGCGTAAGTACCAACCATCCCTCGCTGGTTTCCAGGGGTGAGCCGCAATTACCGAGTTGAATATACTCCCAGTACTTTCGAGGCCGCTGAATGATTTTGGACTGTTGCCAAAAGTTGATTTCATCAGAGAACATAATGTGGTTATTCTCCCCATCCTGCCGGGAAAGCATTACGTACTTTCCTTTTATCTTCCGAGGGAACAAAGCCATCCCTTTATTGCGAACTGCTTTTCCATTTAATGTACGGACTCTAAACCGCCGGAAATCACGGGTTTCGATCATCTGAGGTAAAATAGAATTGCCGTCATAGGCGGTATAGATGCCGTAATAAGTGGTTTTCCCGTCGTCTTCCTTAAATTTTACAAAGCGTGCATCTTCAATGCCTCCGCTTTCTTCTTCTGAAACCGGGAATAGAACCCGCTCTGAGATTTCACTATTTTCCGGGAATTCCACCTCATAATTGGAATCAGCGAGCCGCAGCATATTATGGAAACACCGCATCTGCCGGTCTTTATCAAAAAGGGGATTTTCACTTAAATAGTTAACTTCCTCTTTCAGATCATCCAGGTTAAACGTCTCCGGCAACCGGGAAAGAATGTGTATAGCAACATCATCATTTTCACCCATTTCATCCAGTTTTAACTGAAACAGATGCCGATCATAATCGGGGTTTAATTGAACAGGTGTGTTGGCATAAGGACTCTCCGGATCAAAAGAAAGATCGCCATTCTTTTCAATGATACCGCTGCGGAATACCAGAGAAGAGATATGTCCTTCACCCACAGCGCGAAAACTCATCACAAAACGCTTACAACCTTCGTCTACTCCTGTTTGATCGGGATGGAGAACAATAGATGGATTAAAAAGAGCCGCTGATTCTATGGCGTATTCCATGGTAAAATACGCTCCAATTAATTGTTTCCTGCTTTCACTTATAGATGAATGTTGTATGGCGGGAAGAAAGCTTTGCACTTTTTGAAAGTGATGATCAAAAATCTTCCGGATATTCTTATGATGTGATATAAAGTTATTCAATACCTGCTCAAGCATTTGTTCTGTTTGCTGCTCATTAAGCTGGAAAATACGTTGAACAATATTTTTTATACGAGTGGGATCTCCCCCGTGCAACAGGGGGCGGCAAATCACCCGTGATTCGTCCCGTTCAATAACCTGGTCCTGGCGGCGCACATTTAATGTTTTTGTCTGAACTTCACTGGGCATAAGCAGAGGCCTTCTTATTTCTGTTTTTTTCTAATACCGATTCGTACACTTTAACATAATTATCTACCATATCATCTACCGTAAAATAATTTTCAACATGAGCGCGGCAATCTTCCCGGCGAATATCTTTCAACTTATCTACAGCGTCTATAGCCTGTGCCATATCAGACACCAAAAATCCATTTTGGCCATGGGTGATCAGCTCCGGCATACTGCCCCGGTTAAAGGCAATAACCGGCGTTCCGCAGGCCATTGATTCAATCACAGAAAGGCCAAAGGGTTCATCAAAGAAAATAGGATGAAGCATGGCTTGGGCCTTTCCGAGCAGGTGATTACGTTTTGAAGGGCCGACGCTTCCGATATATTCAATTTGTCCGGGAGACCCTTGCGGTGCCACAAATTCCTCATAATACGCTTGATCCTGAATGATACCGGCAATAATCAGCCGTTTATTGCAAGCTTGCGCGATTTCAATGGCCTCCCGCACGCCCTTATCCGGATGAATACGGCCAAAGAACAAAAGATAGTCGTCCGGCTGCGATTCAAATTGAAATTGCTCTAATGGGATTCCATGATGAACCGTAGCCTCATACATCAAATCGGGAGCACGGTCAGCATCACTGATTGAAACGTAATAGCTGTTGCCATCATACTTTCGATAGACCGGCAAAATACCGGGAGAAGAAAATCCGTGAATTGTAGTGATGATGGGAGTCCGGGTCATTCCGGAGTAAGTCAGCGGGAGGAAATCAAAATGATTGTGAATGAGATCATATTGATCGGCTTCCTCAAACAGCTGCGAAATATGCAACGCTTCCCAGACCTTTGGTATGATTTCGGGATCTTCTTCATAGCCATGAGGACATACCGCTTTTACCCTTGCACGGCTAACTGAGTCTCCGGTAGCATATAAAGTAACATCGTGCCCTCGTTCGACCAGCCCTTCGGTTATATTCGAAGCCACACTTTCCCAAGGCCCATAATGACGGGGAGGAGTGCGCCAGGCAATAGTTGAAAGTACGGCAATTTTCATACCATTTATCTTTAATTGTGAGAGTAAGATGAACGCGTCATGCGATTAAACTTAAAACTATAAAACTAACATTTGAGCTCACTCTCTTAAAAAGGCAACCACCCCTGTACTCCTCCTTTCGCCGTAGGCATCCCTTCGGGAAAAAGGAGGGGATTCTTGCCTGCTTAATATTCACTGAACCCATCTATTTTTCTCCTCTTTTAAAGGGGAGATGCAAAGCTTGTCCCGAATGCTTTCGGGGAGGGGTTGCTGTAACAACTTTTAAATTAAGCTTTTTCTCATATTCGATTGCATAAGAGTTAAGATGCATTTAGATGAAGCCCGTTATTGGCAGACTCTTTTTCTTCCTTTAAATGATGCATAGACAGCAAGGACAACAGCCATGCCAGTGTGGACTCAGCGCCCTGGTTTTCATTAACCTTGTTGTATTCCAAACCGTCTCTACAACCACCGGTCTGAATATCGCATAAAGGCAAGTTCAAATCATTCTGTCCTAAAAACCAGTTAAAACAGATCCGGGCCTGGTCAAGCCAGTATTCTTCTCCATTTACTTCATGGGCCGATATGCAGGCATCCAATAAAGCATTGGCTTCAACCGGCTGTTGATCAAAACGAGCCTGGTTGTCATTGTATGGATACCAACCTTTATTGC
>DASSAY010000109.1:0-3798 GCA_035699185.1 Balneolaceae bacterium
TTGAGCGGCCGGAAATGTCTCGCTCAGAAGCTATTTCATAAAGCTCGGCTTTGGTTTTGAGTTTAAGTCCGTATATCCGATCTTCTCCGTCAACCGCAAAGGGAATTTCTTCATCTTCAGCCGCTTCCTTGATATCCTCAATCACTCCCTCCAAAAATTCGATTACTTTTTCGCGCTGCTTCTTTTCGGAAACATTCCATTTTCCCTTTTTGGCCCGCAGGTGGGCTACCTTAAACTTTTCGCCCTCAAGGCGGGTCATATAGCTGTTAGCATCCAGCTTGTCCACTCTTTGATGTGCTACGATCAGCCAGTTGTATCCAGTACCCACAGGTGCTCCTGATCCTTCGGGCGCTTTTCCCGCTCTCCGTTTTTTAGTTTGATAAGATATTTCCCATTCATCGGGGGCAATCTTACGTTCTTTCCACTCCCCTTTATCGTAGTACCACTTGTGCCGGCCGCCTATTTTCATTCCCGAGTAACGCTTACCTTTGTACTCTTTTAGTTTATTATACTTTTTGTCTTGTTCGGGCATGGATTTTTTGGCATGATGAACCTTGATGTAGTATTTTAAACAGTAATATTTATGATTTGTTTCGGAGTTATTGCATCACCAACGTCCAGAGCAATCCATTCTCCTTTTTCCACCCCGTGTAGGTATTATACTTTTAATCAGAAACTCTTTTGTAGCTTTCAGAACTTATCTCAGTGGCCCCAGTGGTAAGGAGTAATAGGTGTTAATGGGCCGGATGGCCTACACCCCAAGATATTCAAAGAGCTTGTAAACGAGGAAAACAGGCCACACCAAAGCTTTTAAGAAGCCAATTACTCCACCCCAAAAGCTGGTGGCATGACTGATGTAATAGATCATTGCACCGATCCATCCTAAGCCGTAAAAACCTCCCGAAAAACCCTGATTTGCTTTATCACTTTTCTTTTTACTGTCTTCCATAATTTTATTTTTTGGTTAACGTGTTTAGGACTTCCCTAAAGCTGTCATCCCGAACGTATGTGAGGGATCTCAAGCGTTGATACTGCTGTTGTTTTAACTCCGACACGTGCCTTTATTGCGTTTGAGATCCCTCATCCCCCAAAAGCGGGGTCATCGGGATGACATATAAGACGAAAATAGATTTTCAGCCCCTAAAGACTTTTTGGTTAATAAATTGGAATATCCAGTTTTAAATTCAGTGGACTGTGTATTCGGAATTCCCGCTCAAAAAGTTTCAGTTGAAAAAATTTTAACATGAATTCGAGATAAGAAAACATCTCCCCTTGAGGGGAGACGATTACCTGACGATTACCTTCAGTTGTTTCTGAAGGTTATCTGAGGGGTGTTCTGAAACAATATTTCTCGGAACACCTCCCGCCCAACTTCCGAAAATCACGAAATTTGGGCACCCTCCTCAAGGAGGGATGGGCTTCGTTAGCTATTTCTATACTATATAGCCACATGGCTTCTGCCAAGGCATTCCCTCAAAAGGAGAACACCTTTAGGCGGCAACTTCCCGGGCTGAATACAAATATCCGGCAACCGCAAAGGAAGAGGCAGTGGCTAATAGCATTACTCCGGGCAGAACCCCTCCCAAATAGAAAGCCAGTGCAGCATCTGCAATCACAAGAATTGCCAGTAATATCAACACTTTATTGGCTTGTTTGAGAAAGAGCGCTAAAATTCCAAAAGCAGCTAAACCAACCAAATGGATTGAGGGGTGTACAAATAGTGCGGGGACAATTTGCTTTAGGAAATCTTCTGCGTTTGATTCCAAAATAGCCTCTGTAACGAATGCGTATCCGCTGCCATGAAACGCAGCCATTACAAGCAAAAGGACACTTCCGATTATGCATAGGGTTTTAGCGGGCTTCATCATTTTCTACTTTTTTGATTTTAAGATGACAAAGTTGCTTCTCGTTGACACCTGACTATAATTATATACATCATCAATTAGCTGCCGGAACAGCTTGTTGTACGTTTACACCTTTAAACAAGAGCCATAAACCAATAATTAATTCGTAAAAAGCAATAGGTGGATTAATAAATGGATAAATTATTGCCTCCCGGGCGGGAAAAATAAGGATGGCAAAAGTTCCTGCAAGAATCAACACAGATGCAAATATCCCAAAGCTTGCCAAGATCTTGGGAATGTAATTCGATTTTAACAATAAATAGCTAAAGACGGTGGACCCTAAGCCAAAAAATATAAGCCCGATATTATATCCGGTAAGATGTGCCTGGAGGAAGACCTGACTCAGAGCCTGCAACTGACTCGTTTCAAATACTGACAAGTAACCGGTGTCACTTAAAAATATCAAAACTATATAATCATTAAGAGTAACAGTTGCCAAAATAAAAGCTTGTCCCAACCACCAAAACAAGGCAAGTAACGAAAGTGTTTTGTTTACCGGTTTAAGCAATACATAAAGTGCCAGGGAGAGTAGTACAAGACCCGTAAAGGCAAACAAGTCGATGGCAAGGCCAATACGAAATACTTGCTCGGAAGCTGTAATTTTATTTGCTGTTGCCACCGCATCGCCCCATACAACAAGATTGGCACGAACATAAAAGGAAGCGTATACAGCCGTTGCCAAGGCAAATAGATACATAAAGCCCGCGAGTCTTGCGGCTTTATGTTGTGATATACTCGCAGTATGATTTGTCATTTTGGACCTTTTTATCTCTAATTGATACACGATTCCCTGCTTCGCTTTCCGTTGGAGCCTTTACGAGAAGTTAGTTCGAATAGTTCAGCCACAAATTTATTCTCCCGTTTCTGTGGGTAGCTTCTTAGCGAGCCAACCATTGATTCCCGCCGACATGACTTGAACATTACCATATCCCAACTTCTTGGCCTTTCGAGCCGCATTGGGGGCTTTTCTGCACATCGGGTTAGAACAATAGAAAACAAGAACAGCATCCTTATCTTCAGGAAGGTCACTTTCACTGTAGTCAACAGGGTCAAGGTTACTTGCCCCGGGAACGCGAGCTTGCTTCCAGCTGCTTCGGGAATTGACATCGAAGAGGGTTAAACTTTCCGGCTTTTGCATCAGTTGATGCAATGCATCGGGGGAGATGGTTTTAAGGCCCATAAGTCGTGCAAACATAGTATTTTTTCTTTTATTAGTGGATGCTAAATGTTTTGCTGCTTTTTGCAGCAAAATATTCATTTGATATGCTCCTTTATCCATTTCGTTATTATATCCATAGCCAAAGGTGAAAACGTTTGTTCTATTTTCTGATATTCCATCATGCTGCCGGTTTTGCTTTCCTGGAACATATGGTTTAGGCCCTCCAATTCTATAATCTTATAATCATCATTCCCGGCTCTTTCTAACGCCGCTTTAATAGCGGGTTGATTGATTTCTGCAATAACTTGTATATCGTTACTTCCGTTTAATGAAAGTACGGGGATGGTGACGGTTTCCAGTTCTTCGGCAGGATTATAGTTATAAAAGTACTGCACCCAGGGTGATAAAGACCGGTTCACCGATTTGCTGATATAAGCATCAATATCCGTTCCTTCAGGTAAAATGGTTTTGAGAAAAGGCTTCACACTTTCCCACAGTTTTGTCATTCCCTCTCTTTTCTCAGGTATCGCTTTTTCGGAAGACGAAATATCAATAAGCTTTTTTACAAAATTCCGGTAGGCAACGCTATCCTGAATTTCCGAAGGTCGAAATACCATAAGTTCCATAGCTTGTCTAAGTGAAATTTCTTTCCCGGGAACAGCCGTACCCGCTAAAAGTACCATAAAGGCAATATCATCCGATTCATTGGCTACCATTGGGGCAATGCTGCCACCC
>DASSAY010000110.1:0-5113 GCA_035699185.1 Balneolaceae bacterium
CGGATGGAAACGTCATATTGGCGTCGGTGATCCCGTAGGCTACAAAAAGCTGGCTATGCTGATGGCTTTTAACATGACCATCCCCGGAATTCCAGTCATTTATTACGGGGATGAAATCGGGATGCCGGGCGGGGGTGATCCGGACAATCGCCACATGATGCGTTTTAAAGAACTCAAACCGCTCGAGCATAAAATGCGGCAAACAACATCTCATCTGACCACACTTCGATCCAGTCGCTTGTCGTTAATCTACGGTGATTTTCACCACCTGCTCACAACCGAAAAGCAGTATGCTTATACCAGAAATTATTTTGATGAATGGACAATCGTATTTTTCAATAAAGCTGAAAGTCAGCAAACAATCACGATAGAAATGCCGCAGGGATTCTCAGCCAAATCACTGAAAGCACAGTTTGGAAGTGCATTTCAGCATAACGGAAAGAAGATTGAAGTAACGCTCGCTCCCTACAGCTTTGAAATTTTAACTACGCCGACGTTAAAGTCGAAATAAAACGCGGTTAGTAGCTGTCATCCCGAACGAATGTGAGGGATCTCAAACGTTGATACCATTTGTTGCTTAATTTGGAGCAGCTGCCTCCGTTACATTTGAGATTCCTCACCCAATATCCACCAGCTGGCGGACGGAATGACAATCAATTTTATCAATAAATAACCTTAACACAGCAATTTAAAATGAAATCAACTCGTCGTTTAATACCGGTTCTTATCCTTACTTTCGGTGTCATCTTAGTTTATGGATGCGCGAATAAGCCTGCCCAAAAAGCCGGCGTCGTTCATCCCAAATGGTCGAAAAATGCGAATATTTATGAAGTGAACATTCGCCAATACACCGAAGAAGGTACTTTTAAAGCCTTCCAGGAACACCTGCCGCGGTTGCAGGAGATGGGGGTCAAAATTTTATGGATCATGCCTATCTATCCCATCGGTGAGAAAAACCGAAAAGGTACGTTGGGCAGCTACTACTCAATTAAAGACTATAAAGCCGTGAATTCCAATTTTGGGACTATGGAAGGTTTCAAAGCTCTTGTGGATGAAGCTCACGAGCGCGGCATGAAAGTGATTCTCGACTGGGTTGCCAATCACACCGCTTGGGATCATCACTGGACCAAAGAACATCCCGGCTGGTACACCAAAGATGAAAACGGAAATTTTAAGCCGCCCGTTGCCGATTGGTCCGACGTGATCGAACTGGATTATTCAAACCAGGCGATGCGTGACGCAATGATTGAAGCCATGAAATTCTGGGTGACAGAAGC
Organism: Balneolaceae bacterium; assembly: GCA_035699185.1. Classification (GTDB taxonomy): domain Bacteria; phylum Bacteroidota; class Rhodothermia; order Balneolales; family Balneolaceae; genus Fodinibius. The sequence goes on from DASSAY010000110.1 coordinate 1,278, forward strand.
AGGCGTTGACGGTTATCGATGCGATGTAGCTGCAGCTGTTCCCACAGAATTTTGGGTCCGTGCGACCAAAGAGTTGAATAAAATTAAACCCGTATTTATGCTGGCTGAAGCAAACCAGCCTGAACTCCATGATCAGGCTTTTGACATGTCCTACGCCTGGGATTTCCATTTTCTGATCAATGAAATCGCCACCGGCAAAAAGCCGCTTACGGCATTGGATAAGCAGATGAAAGCAGAACAGAAAAAGTTTGAGGCAAACGATTATCGCATGATGTTCACCAGTAACCACGACGAAAATAGCTGGAAAGGAACGGTTTATGAACGAATGGGTGAAAATGTTAAAGTAGGAGCAGTGTTGGCAGCTACTATCCAAGGAATGCCGCTAATTTACAGCGGACAGGAAGCCGGGCTTGAAAAGCGCCTGGATTTTTTCGAGAAAGACGTTATCAATTGGGATGAACTGCCGCTCGAAGATTTCTACACCACTCTGCTACATTTGAAAACTGAGAACGAAGCGCTTTGGAATGGCAAGTACGGCGGCGATTTTGTAAAAGTCGAAACCAATAAGCCGGAAAATGTTTATGCTTACAAACGGGTGAAGGGTGATGATGAAGTGTTTGTGATTCTGAATTTCGGGGATGAACAACAGGAAATTTCCTTTCTGAAAGTCGAAGAAATTTCAACCTATACCAACGTTTTTACCGGCCAAGAAATGACGATTGGAGGCCAGGTAATTTCGCTCGCAGCCCATGATTATCTGGTATTAGAAAAATAGAATAAGCTCACGCAAAGGCGCTAAGGGTTTATGCTATAGGAATGAATCCGTAAAAAGTAATAACTGGATGAAATTTAGTAGCTTTAAAACTTGCAAGAACGTCCCCCTTCGAAGGGGGCGCAGGGGGATGACTGAATAGGTTTTTTATTCCCTAAACTACGACTAAAATCCTTAGCGCGCCGCGTGAAACCACCTCTGGTAAATATTTATGAATAAACAAACAAAAAAGCCCAAACTATCCTTCTGGGAAATCTGGAATATGAGCTTCGGATTTCTTGGAATACAATTCGGCTTTGCCCTGCAAAATGCCAATGTAAGCCGCATCTTTGAAACACTCGGAGCCGGCATTGATGACATCCCCATACTCTGGATTGCCGCTCCGGTCACCGGCTTGGTGATTCAGCCCATCATTGGGCATATGAGCGATCGTACCTGGACCGGCCTTGGCCGCCGCCGTCCCTATTTTTTGTTTGGAGCCATCCTGGCTTCGCTGGGGTTAATCATTATGCCTAATTCGCCCACTTTATGGGTAGCCGCGGGAATGCTATGGATTATGGATGCTTCCATTAACGTTTCCATGGAGCCGTTTCGGGCTTTTGTGGGTGATATGCTGCCTGCCGAACAGCACACGAAGGGTTTCGCGATGCAGACTTTTTTTATCGGAATCGGCGCGGTAGTGGCATCAGCTCTGCCTTATATCATGGCCAACTGGTTTGGTATTTCAAATATCGCACCTGTGGGAGAAATTCCGCCATCGGTTAAATGGTCGTTTTATCTCGGTGCTATCGCCTTTCTCGGGGCTGTTCTGTGGACTGTTTTTAAGACCAAAGAATATCCACCCGAAGAGTTTAAGAAATTTGCGGGTGAAGATGATGAAGCTTCACTCATTGAAGCGGCAAAGAAAGGCAGGACAACAGGAGGAAGCCGACGTAAATTTATTATCGCTTCCGGGTTAATTATCGTTAGCTTGTTGAGTACTCTTTTTGTTTACTTCGGACAGTATGAAAAAGAGCTATATATTTTCACCCTGGGAATTGGAATATTCGGCTTGGTTATGGGCATTGCCGGGCTTCTTCAAAAGATGGGCAAAAACGATCAGGGGTTGGTTGTCGTCATAACTGATTTCCTGAACATGCCTAAAACCATGGTCCAGCTTTCCTTTGTACAATTCTTTTCATGGTTTGCCCTCTTCGCGATGTGGATTTACACCACTGCCGCTGTAACAGGACACATTTACGGTACGCACGACACCACCTCCTTACTTTATAATGAAGGGGCCAATTGGGTAGGAATATGTTTTGCCGTTTACAATGGTTTTGCCGCTCTTATCGCTCTTGCACTGCCATTTTTTGCTAAACTGACAAGTCGTAAAATCGTCCATGCTGTTTCCCTTTTAATTGGGGGTATCAGCTTGGCGAGTATCTATTATATCAGCAATCCCTGGATGTTGCTTCTCCCGATGCTGGGCATAGGCCTTGCCTGGGGTAGTATTCTTGCTATGCCGTATGCCATTCTCTCCGGCGCGCTGCCCGCTTCAAAAATGGGGATTTATATGGGGCTGTTTAATTTCTTTATCGTCATTCCCCAGATTGTGGCTGCCAGTATTTTAGGAGCCATGTTGCGAAATTTCTTTGGCGGGGAAGCCATTTTTGCTCTGATTACAGGCGGGGCAGCGATGGGCCTTGCTTCTTTAATGATGCTTTTTGTGGATGATGTGAAGGAAGAAGAAGCTAAAGGTGATCAAGCTGTTAGTTTGGCAGAAAACCCACAGCCGGCAGAAGGATAGGGTAAAGCTGGTTCCACAAAGAGATGGGAAGAGTATCCTTATAGAGACGAGATTTCGCGTCTCTATAAGGATTGTTTATCATTTCAATTCTAAAATCAAAGCTGAACGCGGTGGCACCACCAAATCATCAAGTAAGTAGAATTTTCCGGTTGCTACATCTGTTCCTTTGGAAAATCCTTCAAGCATTTCATAAAAATAATTGCGATTAAGGTGCTTCTCCGTTTCACTTTTGTTGAAAATCACCATTACCGTTTCCTGTTCATTATAACGGAAGTACACATAAATTCCGTCATGTTTGGGAGCGTAATGCATCAATTTACCAGTGTGAATTATGGAATTATTCTTGCGCCAATTGAGTAGCTTTTTTGTGAATTGCTGAGCTTCCAGCTGCTTTTCCGAGAGCCCTTCACCCGTAAAAGCATTTACATCATCCCCCTTCCATCCGCCGGGAAAATCCGTTCTTATTTGCCCGTGATTTCCCGATTCTTCATTGGCCATCAGGATCTCTGTACCATAGTAAACCTGCGGAATGCCGCGCATCGTCAAAAGATAAGTCATACCCATTTTAAATAGTTCAAAATCTTCATTTACCTGACGATAAAAACGGTCCATGTCATGATTATCAAGAAAAATAACGAGATTGAATGGATCGGGATACAAATAATCGTAGCTGAGTGTTTCATAGACTTCGATGAAGCCGGTTCCCCAGCTTTCTTTCCGGGTGAGGGCTTTAATCAGCGAGGTGTGAAGGGGAAAATCCATCAGGCTTGGCAGGCACGATTTTAAATCTCCCAGTTCGCTACCGCGCTGCCATTTCGCCAAAACAGCGGGATCTACACTCCATTCTTCACCCACAATATTGAAATTGGGATATTCCTGCATTATCCGACAGCTCCATTTTGCTAAAAACTTTTTGCCGGAGTAAGGGTAAGTATCCTGTCGAATGCCGTCCAACCCCGCATATTCAATCCACCAGATACTGTTGTAAATCAGGTAATCAGCCAGCAGGGCATTCGACTGATTGAGGTCAGGCATTGCCTTGACAAACCAGCCGTCAACAAATCGTTTTCTATCTATTTTCGAAGCATAAGGATCATGAATCGTGGTGCGACGATGGTTGGTTCGCTGGAAGTCATCCTGATAGTGAAACCAATCGGATGATGGAGGGTCTTGCATCCACCAATGGTTAGCGCCGGAATGGTTCATGATCATATCCATGATAAGTTTAATACCTCGCTCTTCAGCTTCTTCACTCAACTTTTTATATAATTGATT
>DASSAY010000111.1:0-3537 GCA_035699185.1 Balneolaceae bacterium
GTGATATGCGGTTTAAAGGGATGTTTTTCGGCTTCGAATCCCTGTGAAATGCAGATTTGTTCCACTTCATCTCTCAGCCGGCTTAATGATTCATTCTGCTCAATTCCCGCCCACAAAATGCGCGGCTTTTTCCCTTTGGGGAAGTACCCTAAACCTTGCAGGGATAAAGAAAAGGCAGGTAATTGAATTTTGCTAAATGCTGCTTGGAAGGCCGGAATTTTATCACCGGAGACATCACCCAAAAATTTAAGAGTGAGGTGAAACTGTTCCGGTTTTTGCCAACGCAGCCCTCGAATCGGTTCTTGTAAATCAACCAGTTGCTGTTTGGCGAATGCGGGTAAGGGAATGGCCACAAAACAACGCATCACTGATAGCGTACTTCGAACTTTTCATAGTCTTGATCGGTGTCTTCAAGCTCCACATCAATTTGATCCACCCGGCTGGCTCCCGGCCCCTGCTCGAAGCGGTTTACCATTTCCCGGATGTGGTCGATAGGGCCTGCGATAACGGCTTCTACGCGTCCGTCGGGCAGATTTTTTATCCATCCAAAGACCCCCACTTCTTTTGCGTTAACACGTGCAAAATGACGAAATCCCACGCCTTGTACCCGGCCTTCAATAAATACATGAGCTTGCTGCATATCTAAATGTTTGGTTAATTTTCAAAAAGTTAGACTATGAACAAAGGTTCTTCTGTTGCCAAATGTAGTAATCTCTCGGGAATTCTCTAACTTTAAACAATTTATAGTTATAAAGTTCGTATAATTCAAACCTACAGAAGCACTTATATACCTTATTAAAGCCTTATTTTCGAATGACACTCACGCAACTTTCTTACGTTATCGCAGTTGACCGTTACCGGCATTTTGCCACGGCTGCAGAAAAATCGTATGTCACCCAGCCTACACTCAGCATGCAAATTCATAAACTGGAAGATGAATTAGGTGTCACTATTTTTGACCGTTCTAAATCGCCCGTAGTGCCTACCGAAATCGGTGCCAAAATTATTGCCGAAGCCCGGATATTACTGAAACAATCTAAGCATATCGAAGATTTGGCTTCTATGACCGAAGACGGGCTTAAAGGAACCTTTCGAATCGGAATTATTCCAACCATCGCACCCTATTTACTGCCGCTATTTTTGCGGGATTTTCGGGAAAAATATCCTGATGTGAGCCTGGTTTTTGAAGAAGTGGTAACCGAAGAGTTGCTTGATCTGCTTGATCAGGATTACCTGGATATCGGCATCATCGCCACGCCGGTTGAACGCGGTAATATTTTTGAAGAAGATCTGTACTACGAACCTTTTCTGGCTTACGTTTCAAAATCACACCCGCTCTCACAAAAAGAAACGCTTTCGATCGATGACCTGGAAATAGCGAATCTGTGGCTGCTGAATGAAGGGCACTGTTTTCGCGACCAGACGATAAAACTCTGCAAAAAGTTCAGAAAAGACAAGCTGGCTGATCCCAAGATAGAATTTGAGAGCGGTAACCTTGAAACCCTTAAACAACTCGTTGAGCAGGATTTTGGAATGACGTTGCTTCCCTACCTTGCTAAAGATCAGATTGATAAGCAATGTTCAACGGCCTATCTGCGCTTTTTTGAGGAACCGGCTCCGCGGCGAAAAGTGCGAATGGTTTACGGAAGAGAACATCTCAAGAAAAATATCATCCAGGCTTTTAAGGCTGAAATTATGGCCGCTATTCCAGAAGAGCTTAAAGAAGAAGGCCAGGGGATTTTAGTAGAATAAATATTACAAGAATCTTAGTATTTTTGTAAAAGGTTGCCTACTTTTAAATTCATTTTTAACTGCAAAATTTACCTTTCCTGTGGAACATTCGCTGTTGCTCTGGACCCTTTTTACCCTTTTCATCTTTGCCATGCTCGTGGTAGACCTGGTTGTTTTCAACCGCGAAGCCCACGAAATAAGCATTAAAGAATCACTTACATGGACCGGCGTATGGGTTACCCTTTCCCTTATTTTTGGGGTGGGAATCTATTTTTATATGGGCTCCGATACGGCTCTCGACTATTATACCGGCTACCTTATTGAATATTCCCTCTCGGTAGATAATATCTTCGTATTCCTGCTGATTTTCTCCTACTTCAAAGTCGATACAAAATATCAGCATAAAGTTCTTTTCTGGGGTATTTTTGGAGCACTTGTATTTCGGTTTTCATTCATTTTTGCGGGAGCCGCACTGCTGGAGCGCTTCCATTGGATCATCTATGTTTTCGGCATCTTTTTGGTCTATACCGGCATTAAACTGGTCACTGAAAAAGACAAAGAGGTCAACCCCGAGAACAATCCGCTTTTAAAATTGGCCCGTAAAATCTTTCCCGTCACCGATGAATATCACGGCGATAAGTTTTTTATTCGCCGTGCGGGGCGCTTATTTGCTACACCCATGTTCATTGTGCTGATCATGATTGAAACGACCGACATCGTTTTCGCGGTCGATTCCATCCCCGCTATTTTGGCTATCACTACCGATCAATTTATCGTATTTAGTTCTAACGCCTTTGCTATCCTTGGCCTGCGGGCACTCTATTTCTCACTTTCGGGCATTATGAATCTTTTCCACTACCTCCACTACGCGCTCGCCGCCATCCTGGTGTTTGTGGGAATAAAAATGCTGATATCCGAGTTCTATCACGTCCCGACGCCCTATGCATTAGGCTTCATTGTGCTGGCTTTAGCTGCTTCGATTATAGCTTCTATCATGAATCCCGAGGAAGCCCCTGAAATTGAAGAAACCATTAAAAAAGAGCAATAAACCGTTGCTTCTATGGAGACCTTCTCCGCCAAATGGTTCCTTATTTATTACCTCTTTCTGGGCTTCTTATTGATCGGAACCGGCTTTTGGCTCATAATAAAAAAGCAACGGGGTGAAGCATTTTTAGCCGCGGCCGCGAACCGCCAAAAACCGCCGCGGCTGTTCATCACCATTCTAAAATATTTCCTGCTGTTTAGCCTTCCGGGGCTGGCCTTTTCCATCATTTTCTTTTCCTGGGTTGAACTGATCTTCAGCCTTTGGAGTTTGTTGCTCGTGTACATCGCCGGACTTCAGCTTGTCCGCTGGGAGCAAACCAAATCACTTATCACATCCCAAAAAGGCCATTTGGCCGAAATAATCAGCGGCTGTGGCGCAGTGATGGTTTCAGTGGGATTTGTACTATTTTTGCTTGCTTATCTGATCATTCAAAAAGCCGCTTTCTAATATCCAAGATCTTGCCTGACCTCTAAATCCGGATCATGCCAGCCGCCATACATTTTTAATTTATTGCATCTATAATTCCGCAGATGTTCCAGCTGTATGGTTTCGTTGTAGGTGGCCGTTCTGAAATCCTGAGGGCTAAAAGCACATTCCCCATGCAGACAGTAGGTATAACGAACAGAAACATTGATGGTGTAACTTTCGGAAGGCGTGATGGAATAGGCGCAACCGGCTTCAATTGATGATTCATCAAAAAGAAATTCATCATTAATATAAACTGAATATTTATAGGGCCCCGGATAGGCTTCTTCAAACTG
>DASSAY010000112.1:0-4521 GCA_035699185.1 Balneolaceae bacterium
GAGCCTCTGCTTATCGCATTCTTACCGGGGCTCAGCAATTAGATTATCAACTAAAAGGGATTTTTAGTATCAATGCCGGTCATGAATTGCTCGGCGAAACAAATTTTGACTTTAACCGGTCGGGTGAAGTATCATTGTCAGGAAATTAACTGCTAATATTCTTACCACTAAATCACCTCTATTTGAAATCATCTAATCAGACATGGTATTCTTCACCCGTTGGCATTTTGCACTTAAAAACTGACGGCGAATCGCTAACAGCCGCTCACTTTTCGGATGCGAAACCGGCTTTGGCGACACATCCATCAAATCACCTTGTTATCCGGCAGGCCATCACCCAACTGGATGAATATTTTGAAGGGAAACGCGCCGCTTTTGATCTGCCTCTGGCTCCCGATGGTACCGATTTTCAACAATCGGTGTGGAAAAAATTGCAGGAAATTCCTTTCGGACAAACGATCACCTATGGCGAGCTGGCGGAGATGCTGGGTGATGTGAATAAAGTGCGGGCGGTAGGCAAGGCTAACGGCAAAAATCCTATTCCTGTCATCATCCCCTGTCACCGCGTGATTGGTGCCAATAATAAATTAGTCGGCTATGGCGGAGGAATTGAAAATAAACGATGGCTGCTTCAGCACGAAGGAGCGCTTTTGTTGTGATAGATTTGGTTTAAGAGGCATCTTGATCGTCCTCTTTCTTTATCATCCCGATGACCCCCGCTTTTTTGGGGGAAAGAGGGATCTCAAATGTAATAAAGGCAAGTGACCGGGGCGTTAAGACAAAAATGGTATCAACGCTTGAGATCCCTCACAACGTTCGGGATGACAACCTAATTAAAAATTATTCTTATAATATTTTTACTTTCCAATAATTCTTTGATTGTTACTTTAAGCTGAATTTAAAACTCAACATCATGTTCATGTCCATTTGCAAACGAATTATTCTTTCCACGCTGCTTATCACTTTTACGGCAGCGGTCGCAACAGCTCAGGTTCAGGAAGCTCCGCCCCGAACTATGGGTGAAGGGCCTTTCGACCGGCTCATCATTCGCGGCGTAATTTTAGTTGACGGTACCGGCTCTCCCCCGCGCGGACCGGTGGATATTGTGGTGGAAGGCAACCGCATCACCCGTATTGAATCGGTCGGTTATCCCGGTGTGCCTATAAATCCTGATCGCCGTCCCCAAGCCGATGAAAACACTAAAGTACTGGATGCCAGCGGAATGTATCTGCTGCCCGGCTTTTTTGATATGCACGGGCATACTGGCGGCGAGGCACAGGGAACGCCAGCCGAATATGTGTACAAACTCTGGATGGGGCACGGCATCACCACTGTTCGTGAACCCGGCTCTTTTAACGGGATGAACTGGACGCTGCGGCAGAAAGAGCGAAGCAAAAATAACGAGATTGTTGCTCCCCGAATTTTTGCCTACATCGGTTTTGGAATGGGGCATGAAGGCCCAATCACCTCACCCGAAGAAGCCCGGGAATGGGTGCAAATGATTGCCGAAAAAGGGGCTGACGGCATCAAATTTTTTGGTACGGCACGTGATGTGTATGCCGCCGCTATTGATGAAGCCAATAAACTGGGACTGGGCACGATGACGCATCACGCCCAGACCCGGGTAGCTACTACGAACGCATTGGAATCCGCGCGACTCGGTCTGGAAAGCATTACTCATTGGTATGGCATTCCCGAAGCTTTATTTACGGATCAAACTATTCAAGATTTTCCGTTGGATTATAACTATAACAATGAGCAGCACCGGTTTGAATCAGCGGGACATCTTTGGAAGCAGGCCGCTAAGCCCTACAGCAAAAAGTGGAATGCGGTGATGAATGAGATGCTTGAGCTGGGCGTAGGGCTGAATCCCACTTTCACCATTTATGAAGCAAATCGTGATCTAAGTGCTCAGCGCCGCGCCGAATGGCATGAAAAATATACTTTGCCTTCGCTTTGGGAATTTTATGCACCGAGCCGAATTTCTCATGGTTCTTACTGGCTGAATTGGGGAACAGAGCAGGAAATCGCCTGGAAAGAAAACTTTCAGTTGTGGTTTGAGTTTGTGAATGAATTTCATAATCGAGGCGGGACCGTAACGCTCGGTTCTGATGCGGGGTATATTTATAAGCTTTACGGTTTCGCTTACATTCAGGAGATGGAGCTCTTTCGCGAGGCCGGATTTCATCCCTTGGAGATTTTTCAATCCGCATCGCTCAAAGCGGCCGAAGTTCTGGAAGTGGATGATCAACTCGGTACTATTGAAGTCGGGAAGTTAGCGGATATGGTAATTGTGGATGCGAACCCGTTGAAAAATCTGAAAGTTTTATACGGAACCGGCGCTATCCATGTGACCAAAAATAACGAGGTGGTTCGCATCGGAGGCATCGAATATACAATTAAAGACGGCATCATTTATGACGCAAAAGAACTGCTGGAAGATGTCGCCGAAATGGTCGAGGCCGCAAAAGATAGTCTTGATTATGAGATTACTCAGCCGGGTTTGGATTGGTGAATGATTGAGTGATTAATCGCTTCTTTGACCCACCCCGGATCCTTTCGCTAAACGCTACAGGATCATCCCCTCCAAGGAGGGGACTTATTATTGCTGGTTTTTAATTCAAAGACTAAATATAAAAATATCAGCAGCTTTTTGGTTAAGAGAAGTTTTAAGAAATAGCTCAATTTCAAGTCCCCTCCTTGGAGGGGTGCCGAGCTTGCGAGGCGGGGTGGGTTCGAAAGAAAAAAAAATTCGAAGTACTATAAATTATTTCAACTGATGAACAAACGAGTCCGCCAAAAAGCAGAAGAACTTCATATTGATAAAATTAAGCGGCATATTTTTCTGTGTGCCGACCAAACCAATCCTAAGTGCTGTAAAAAGGAGATCGGACTACGGTCCTGGGCTTTTTTAAAAATGCGGCTCCGGGAATTGGGCTTGGACGGTGCCGGCGGCATCTATCGCACCAAAACTAATTGCCTGCGAATCTGTAAAAAAGGACCCATCGCCGTGGTTTATCCTGAAGGAATCTGGTATCACTCATGCAAACCGAAAGTGCTGGAGCGCATCATCCAGGAGCATTTGATCGGCGGCGAGCCGGTTGAGGAATTTATGTTTGCCGAGCAGCCTTTGGATTAGTGACGGCAGACAGTCAACGGTCTCTCGTCATCCGTCTCTTTGAATGAACCCTTCTTGACTGAAAGCGGTTTTGCATGATATGATGCAAAATACTGATCAACATTCAAGAGACCGGCACCCGGGGCGAATTATCCTCTTTATCCTGTTGATTTTAATTGGCTTACTGCTAATTGCTCAGGTACTTTTGACTCTTATAGCCGAGCCTTTATTGAAAGACAAAATCACCTCAACGCTGGCGGGGAAATCTCAGGATTTAACGGCGAAGGTTCAAGATGTTGATATTGCCCTGCTAAAGCGGCAAATACAGCTTGAAAACTTAGTACTTTTCCGGCAAGACTCCCTTCAGTCATCTCAAAAGCAAGCCTTTACGGTTGATTCAATTTCAGTGCCTTTGGCGGTAGCGAGTGGCATCAAAATCTTTCCTTTTTTGTTTGGTGATGCTTTGAAAATAAACTCGGTTTTGATCAAACAGCCGTTTTTGAAAGCGATTAAAACGTCATCAAAGCCTAAATCAAAAAGCAGTAAGGTAAAAAAATCGCTTTATCAGCGCATCCATTCTTTTGTTAACGTTCTGGAAATTGATGACTTTTCGGTTGAAGGTTTTTCAGCTGTAATCGTCGATTCCCTGGAGTCGCCACATCAAATTGTATCTCTTGGAGATTTCAGTCTGCAATTTTCCGACATCCGAATTGATTCAACATCACCTCGAAGAACCCGGCTGCCTTCTTCAACTTTTAAAGGTTCGGCGGATTCATTGCAGTGGACGGCGCCCTCGGGAATGTATCAGTTCAGGCTTGGCCATTTGAGATTTTCAAGTACGGACAGCCTTTTGGATATTCAGCGTTTCATCATCAACCCGCTCTACCCAAAACATGAATTTTCTCGAAAAATCGGCCATGAAGCAACGCGTATTGATTTGCAGACAGATTCCATTGCCTTCCATTCGCTGGACTTGTCCGCCCTCATTGAGCAGCAAAAACTCCTTGCATCACACATCACCATGGACGATTCGATGCTCGAAGTTTTTTTCAGCAAAGCCCTGCCCGCCGGTGAGCTCAGTAAACAGGTATTTCCGCACGTTCTTTTCCGGCGGCTTAAGATTCCGGTTCAGGTTGATTCGGTAATCATTACCGATGCTGATATTAAGTATATCGAGCAAAGTAATCTGGCTCCGCAGCCCGGAACCGTTAGTTTTGAAAATACTCATGCCATTATTCGTAACCTTGATAACACCGCAAATCAGAAAGCCATCACTATGAATATTTCAACCAAAGTGATGGGTGCGGGATTGATGAATGTAGTCTTCCGTTTTCCGCCTAATAAGTCCGGAAGGCATTACATAAATGCTTATGTGGGCCCTATGAAAATCGAAGTGCTGAACC
>DASSAY010000113.1:0-9159 GCA_035699185.1 Balneolaceae bacterium
CAAAGACGGCAGTCATATTGATTTTGCCGAAGTGTTCGAAGATGCCGAAGCCTGGGCGGATTGATTCAGGAGGCAGAAGCAGAAGCAGTGGCAGTGGGCAGTGGCAGTGGCGCGCAAATTATTTTCCGCGCTATGAATTGACCTTTTTTTTAACCTATAGTAAATAGATACATATGTATAGTAACAGTTTACAAAATAAGAGGTAATAATAGAAACAAGAGATCACTGTCTCCTGCTACTGCGCCTGCCTCCTGAATCATTTCCAGTGTTCTTCGGCGATGGCTTCTTCGCTGATTTCGTAATGTGCCAGAAATCGTTCGGCATCCAGTGCGGCACGACAGCCGGTTCCTGCCGCCGTTACGGCCTGACGATAGATGTGATCCATTGCATCACCCGCTGCAAAAATACCGGGCAAAGCCGTTTTTGTTGATTGTCCCTCGGTTTTCAGATAACCGACATCATCCATTTCAAGCACGCCTTTGAAAAGATCAGTATTGGGTTTGTGGCCGATAGCGACAAATACGCCGGTCACATCCTCCAAAGTAGTAATTTTCTTTGTTTCATTGTTCATGACTTTCACGCCTTCGACCACTTCATCACCCAGCACTTCGTGAAGTTCGGAATTCCAAAAGAATTCAATCTTTTCATCATTAAAAGCGCGGGTTTGCATAGCTTTGGAAGCCCGCAGTTCTTCACGCCGATGAAGTATGGTTACTTTTGAGGCAAATTTGGTCAAGAAGGTGGCTTCTTCCATGGCTGTATCACCGCCACCTACCACAACTACATGTTGATTTCGGAAGAAGGCACCATCACAGGTGGCACAAGCCGAAACACCTTTGCCGCGCAGTTTCTGTTCGCTGGGAAGTTGCAGCCATTTGGCCGAAGCGCCGGTTGAAATGATGATGGATTTGGCATGAACGGCATGTTCTTCATCAACCGTAAGTTTATAAGGGCGTTTTTCAAAATTGATGTTTGTCACGTATGAATAGCGACAATCGGCACCAAACCGTTGGGCCTGTTCGCGAAAATCCTGCATCATTTTGGGTCCCATCACGCCTTCGGGATAGCCGGGATAATTTTCAACATCGGTAGTTTGCATCAATTGTCCGCCGGGCTCCGGGCCTTCTAAAACCAGAGGATTCAAGTCAGCCCGTGCCGCATAAAGCGCTGCGGTTAGTCCCGCCGGGCCGCTTCCTATGATGACTACATCAAATGTTTTTCCCGCAATATCTTTCATTCTTTCTAATAAGTTAGCTCTGTTTTCAATTCAATTAAAAATACAAAAAATAGCGGTAATGATTGGTTGAGATTTTCTATTGAGTTGATAGAGACGGGAGGACGGTAGACGTAATAGGCCTGCTTTGATCAGCATGTTTCTATAACTAAAAGATACTTGTAACGACAAGCTTATAGGTTACAAAATTTAGATCAATTATAATTCATCCACCCCTAAAGATTGTACGTTATAGGTTTATCTTCCCTAAAATTGTATAAAGTAAGCTGGCGCAGGGAATGCAGACCTGTCCAAAATTCCCGCAGTGCCCTGATATAAGCTAAACGGGCGGCATCTTTCTGCTCCTGGGCTATAAAAAGATTGGTGATGTCAATTTTACCAATTAAATAGCGCTGTTGGGCTACAAAATAGCGTCGCTGGGCAATAGTATCGGCATCGGCCGCCAATATTACCTGGTCTTTAAGCTGTAAAAACTGGTTTACGCGATAGTCAACCGCCTGCAAAAACTGGCGCCGCTGAAACTGGATATTATTGGCCACCTCGCGCTGACGGTTACGCGCGGCACTGACCCGTGCATCTTGTTTGCCCCAGTTAAATATGGGCAAATTAAAACCGACGGTAAAAAACTGTCTGCTTTCAGGGTTGGTATAAAGGTCGGCAAAATCGGCAGCGCTTTGGTTCAATCCGTAGTTAGCTTGCAGTGTAGCCGAAAGACCTCCCTGTCCCTTTACCCGGGCCAGGTTGCGGTTGGCCTGAAGCTCGCTAAGCCGGTAACTGAGTGCTTCGCTGTTATTTTTAAGCGCCAGCCGTTTTGCTTTTTCAATATTCACATATACCTCGGGCAGATTATTCGGCACCTTCAAAGTAAATTCAACATCCGTTGAATAGCCCAAAAGTATTTTCAAATTATTGATGCTCCTCTCATATTCAATTCGTGAACGCACCATCGATGCTCTCGCATTTTTTAAAGCAAGTTCCGATTGCAGCAAATCGTTTTCCGCGATCGTCCCCAGCCGGTACCGTCCCTGAGATATATTATAAATAGAATCATTACGGGCCACATTAAATTGGGCATTATCGAAGTTGGCTTTGGCCAGGTAGGCATCAAAAAAGGCCTGTGTTACCTGGATCGATAAACCTTCCATATTTTCAATAAACTCTTTCTTCGAAATCTCATATTGAAGAGGTTCAATCTTGTTTTGCCATTTTAAACTATTGAACTGAAAGATGGGTTGCTCAATGCCAATCACTAATGGGGTACTCTGCCAAAAATAGTTGTCTTCACCGCCAAAAATACCAAGCCTGGTAAGCCCTGAAGACAGAGAAAGCGTACCTCCGGTAAAGAGGATATTCTGTTCAACCGATAAAAAAGCATCTGCGGTTGACTGCTTTTGGGAGGAAAAAACAATCGTACCGTCATCTAATGTATTGGTAAAAATATTTTTGCGATAATTAGGCGCGTTTCCACTCAATACCAGCCGGGGCAACAGATCTGCCTGGAAAGATTCATATTGATATTTGCTGGCAAGAAGGCCATAGCGGGCGGCATCAGCTATAGCACTTTGCTCATGGGCAATGTCTATCGCTTCTTCGAGAGATATAGCACCCAAATTCTGTTGGGCAAAGCTATCTGCAACTGAAATGAATATTAAAGCGATAGCTAATGCAAAAGTAAAAAGTTTATTCATGGTGTAAAGCCTCAACAGGGTCTTTTCTTGCTGCTTTTATTGCGGGGAAATAGCCAAAAACAACACCTGTAATCATTGCAACGCTAAATGAAAGAACGATAGACCAGAGTGTTACAACGGTTATCACCCCTGCTGAAATTTCGATGATATAACTGAAAGCGATGCCTAAAATCACACCTAAAAAGCCACCGCTTATACTCAGGGCCAGTGCTTCCGTTAAAAATTGAAGTTGAATATCACGCTGCTCGGCACCAACGGCGCGGCGTACACCTATCTCCTTATAACGTTCTACAATTGAAGCGAGCATAATATTCATGATGCCGATACCACCTATAATCAGTGATATGGAAGCAATACACGCGAGTACTATGTTAAAAATTTGTTTAGTACGCCTTTCTTGCTGCAATAGCAGTTCGGGGACAATTATTTCGAAATCAACCACCCCGTTATGGCGACGTTTAAGCATTCTTTGTAAAATATCAGCAATTATAACACTGTATTTATTATTGCTGACCTGAACGATCAGCTTATCCAATTGCTGAATGTTGCCATTCCCGCCCTGACTGCCTCCTCCGGCGGCTATGATCCCGCCTCCGCCGAATACTACAAAACTTCCTTGCTGCGATTCTTCAATATCTTGCCGGGTAACCACACTTCGATCTTTGTATCGAAGCAATGCGGTAGTTATCGGAATGTAAATATCCAGGTTATAATTGCGAATACCCAGATTCTTAATACTTTCGGTTGAAAGCTGCCTTTCATTTAAAACACCTATAACAGTCAGCCATAAATCACCGGCTTTAATGCGTTTTCCTATCGGATTTACCCCTGCAAAAAATTTGGTACGGATATCGTAACCAATGATACAAACCGGTTCTCTCCGTTTTGTTTGCAGGTTGGTGAAGGGGCTTCCGCTCAAAAAAGAGAAGTTGTTTATTTCAAAATAGCCGGGGTTTACGCCTACCAGTTTTCCTGTCCGCATTCTTCCTGAACGAATAAATGATGTTTCATAAATCACTTCAGGGCTTACATACTTAACTTTCGGAACAATTTTTTTAATACTCTTCATATCGGCAAGCGTAAGGCCGGGCGAGAATGGTGTCGATTTCTTTTTGACTTGTGCTTGCTCGCTTTGTACTTCGCCGGCTTTTTGTTCCTGTACCGATTTGATGATAATATTATTCGTTCCCAGCAGTTTCATCTGCTGCAGCACCTCTTGTTGAGCACCCTGACCGATGGCTAACATTGCTATTACTGATGCCACACCGAAAATAATTCCCAGTGAAGTCAGCAGCGAACGCATCTTATTTTGTTGAATTGCATCTAAGGCAATATCAAAATTGTAGACAATTATTTGAAGCAAAACGAGCTTGTTAAGAATTAAACAAGATAATTTTTTTGGCGCCACTACCTTTGTTTCATAACGCCCGTTTCTTTTCAGCGGCACTCATCCCGGCCTTCGATACAGGCTTTGAAGCTTTTTCATCACCCTTGTATTGTAGTACCACTTTCTCCGGCAAATAAATGTATTCAATCCCTGATGTATCAGCCGGTATCGACAGGTATACTTTATAATCCGGCTTCGCTCCCTCTAAAATTACTACGTTGTTACTATTCATTTGGCCTATAATTACTTGCCGCATAACAGGATTGCCATCTTCCTTTGTATAAATAAAACTCGTTGAATCTTGCACATGTACAGTTTCAAGGGGAAGATACAGGGTGTTTGGAAAAGAGCTAATATGGATTAAATTGCTTGTTGTCATTGCAGGACGAAGCGTGGAATCTGATTCCTGAATTTCAATAATCACTTCATACACTTTAGCATCAGAATTGGGCCTCTGTATGCCAATATTTGCTACATCCGTTACAATGCCTGTTAAGTTTTTTTCAGGCATAGCATCCAGACCCACATCTACTTGCTGTCCCTCTTCAATTTGTTGAATATCCACTTCATTTACATAGGTAACCGATTCCATTACATTAAAATCAGGCAGTTCGGCTACTACAGGATTCCAGGCACTAATAGTACTACCCTCAACCTGTTTACGCCCGTTCCAATCGCGTTCATAAATTACCATACCACTCTCAGGAGCATAAATGGTAAACTCCTTCATTAGGTTTTGAATTTTTTGAACATCATTTTGCTTCTTTTGAAGCTCGGCTTCTACTTCACTCAGTTCAGCTTCGGCCTGTTTTTGCCGGGTAATATAATTTTCTTTGGCTTGATTGTACCGGCGTTCTGCCTGTTCATAATCAATTTGCCTCTGCCGTTGCACCGCGGGGGATTCATACTTTGACTGCTTTACTGCCAGTTGCGCCTCTTCCATTGCATACCGCAGATTTATAATTTCATTGCGTGCTTCCGAAAGTGTAAGCGAACTGTCCAGCCTGGCTTGTATCACCTGCGACTGCACCTGGTCGAGATCAAGCTGTGCTGTTTTTAGCTTTGTCATTATTTCAGAACGATTCAGTTCTGCAACAAAATCACCCTTTTCAACGATAGTACCTTCCGGTACCAATTTTTGTATTTCTACTCTGTAAAGTTCGATTTCCCGAATACCTCGCGGGCCCATAATTTCGATTGATTTCTGAGCGCGCAATTCACCGGTGGTGGTAACGGTAACGTTAAATTCACCCTGTCTGGGCGAAACAAGAATAGCGGTATTCCCAGAGCTTTCTACCCCGAAAGCCATCCAAAAAATTAAAACCAACACTAAAAGCCCGGCCGGAAGTAAATACTTCTTTTTCATAGCAATAAAAACTGAGAAGTGATTAATAACAACTATGGTAATAGTAAAAAATAAATTACAAAGATGCATTTTTCTTCTACACCTCTGATACAATCTTGTATAGACAGCAGTTTAAGTAATAGATTGAAACCAATGTCCCTATCAATCCTAAATCAAAAATCAATCCCCCTTTCGCATACCGGCAGTTTTTTGACGGATAGTACCGAAGGAAACATCTTCCATCCATCCCGGCCAGACGGTGGAATCGGCAAGCGTATTTCCTATCTGATAGAACAGTTTAAGATTGGCAGCCATACCGCTTAGGTCCCAATCTGCGTTGTATTCGTCAGCGGGTTTATGATAGCGCTCAGCAATATATTCGGCTTGCAATTTCTTACCACGCTCCTTGCCGCCTTCTACATAATCAATACCGGCTTCGGCATATAATGCAGGCACGCCTTTCTTAGCAAAATTGAAATGATCGGAACGAAAGTAGAAGCCTTTTTCGGGAGTAGGTTCGGGCACAATAATACGTCCTTGCTCAGCGGCAGCCTTTTTAAGGTATCCCTGCATTTCATTCATTCCATAACCTACCACTACAAGGCCTTTGGTCATTCCATTGGGATTCATGGCATCCATATTAATCACCCCTGCGGTAAGTGCCAACGGGTAAAGCGGATTGTTGGCGTAATATTTAGAACCGAGCAGTCCCGACTCCTCCGCTGTAACAGCTAAAAACACCACCGAACGCTCCGGTTGTTCTTCACGCGCGGCAAATTTTTCCGCTATTTCAATTAAGCCGGCCACGCCCGTAGCATTGTCAACAGCACCATTATAAATTTTGTCATCGCCCTCCAGATTCGGATTCGTTCCCAGGTGATCCCAGTGCGCCATATAGATTACACTTTCATCGGGACGTTCACTGCCTTCAAGTACTCCGGCCACATTGCGTGATGTTGTCTTTTTAATGGTGTTGTTAAGCGTCGTACTGATTGAAGCTTCCAGGGAAATAGGTTCGAAATCGTCCTCTAAAGCGGCCTTTTTTGCCTCTTCGTAAGTCATCCCGATATGTTGGAACAGTTTGTTTGCAAATTGATGGGTGATCCACCCCTCTACCTTCACCCGGTCCATATTGTTATTGGGTGGAACCAGATCGTATTGAGCGCCCGTCCAGCTTCCGGTGACCACCTCCCAAGGATATCCTGCCGGTGCTGTTTCATGAATGATGATGGCTCCGGCGGCTCCCTGGCGCGCTGCTTCTTCATATTTGTAGGTCCAGCGGCCGTAGTAGGTCATTTTGTTTCCGGTAAAGAGCTCCGGGTTCTGCGTTGCGTAGCCGGGATCATTCACCAATATCACGACCGTTTTGCCTTGTACATCCAGCCCTTCATAGTCGTTCCAGTTATACTCGGGGGCAACAATACCGTAACCTACGAATACCAGTTCGCTGTTTTCGAGAGCTACCTGATCGGTAACCCGCTTGGTCCATACTACTGTGTTGTCGCCATGCTGTAAGGTTACCGGCTGGCCCAGCCCTTCAACCATCACGGTTGTATTCGGCTCCAGAGTAATACTTACCAGCGGTACTTCCTGATACCAACTTCCATTATTGGCCGGCGCTAAACCTGCTTCTTGGAATTGTTCACTAATATATTCAACCGTTTTTTCGCCGCCTGGGGTGCCCGGTTCCCGTCCCCCGAATTCGTCTGAGGCCAGCGTTTTGATATGTTCTGCCAGTTCAGATTCGCTAATCTCAGGATTACTTTGATTTTGGCTGCTATCACAGGCGATTAACGAAAAGGCAATAAACAGAACGGTTAAGATTTTAGAACTTGTCATGATATTTTTGGTTTATGAAAAGAGGTACCTTTTTGTAATAAATTTAAAATTGAGTTTACTTAAATCTGAGGAGGTTATCAAACGGTCATTTTTTGGGGGGGCGAAAAGAAGGAAGGGTTCTCATCATCAACCCTAAATTTTGGAAAAATGAATCCTGCAGCTGTTTTAATTTTCATCAGCCTCCTCGGGCAGCTCTTTCACTACGGTGATTACCAAATCATGCAGTTTCCAGTCTATCTGTAGAACTCTATCGCGAGTTTTTTCGATATTATCCATAATGTTTACATCTTCTTTAGGAATGATGAACGCTTCACCAAAAAAGACATTTCCTGCCTCACGCAGCCTAATTCTTACATCAGCGACCCAGTTTAGTTCTATGATACTGTCATGCAGCTTAGCTACGATGGGTTCTTCTTTTTGCTGATTAATGGTGGTGGGCGTTTCATCCATCAGGCCGGTTACACTATCCTTTAAATTGTTGACGCCATCTTTTAAAACGGAAAGGCTGATAAAAATAGCGGCAGCGGCATCCATCCACCAAAGGCCAAAGCCAATGCCGATAACGCCAACAATGGCTGCGACGGCGGTCATCCAGTCGGCTTTTTGGGTCTGGGCATCGGTATGTAGTATTTTGCTGTGCAGCTTTTCGGACATGGGCAGCTTCAAGCGCCCTAAAATTACGGCGGGAACGGCACTGTAAATAAGCGCGGCAATCATCACCCACCCCATCCAGATCATGTGGCCGAAAATGGTAATGGCCCCAATGGTGGGATGTTCTGCTTTTACCAGTGCTATGGTTGAATCAATCATTAAAAACAGCCCCATACCAAAGAGGGCTACAGACCCACACAGAAAGGCTATGGAATACACCCGGTGATAGCCGTAGAGAAATTTTCTGGTGGCGGGTTTGTTAAAATAACGGGAGGCTACCAGAAATGATACGGCGGGGATGAGGCCTAACAAATCTTCGAGCCAGGCCGCTTTCATGGCTTGAGAATTTCCCATGCTCAAAAACATCACCACAACTACCGACAAAAGGTAACCAACGGTAATCCATTCTAACCAAATGGTTTTTTTAAACGTTCTTTGCAGCTTTTCAGGGAATTCAAAATCTCGGGTAGTAATCATTGGTTCCCCTTTTTGTATTCATTCAGGAATTGCTCCAGCCGCATCAAAAAAGCATTTTCGCCGGGTGGCACCGCAATGGCATGTTCTTTGTCATCCACCTTGATGTAGGTGGTTGTAAAACCGACATGCGATTTCCAGGGAGAATCTTGAGTAAAACCGCCGAGAAGCATGTGGATTTTTCCCTTTTCTAACAGGGGGATAAGCTCACTTTCATCCGCTATAAGCCAGTCAATCGTCGCGTTTAAATCGTCTGCGAAAGCTTTAGCCAGCAAAACTTCGCGGCCCCGGGGCTCACCGTTTTGAACCATCACCCAGCCTTCGCGAACAGCTACGCCTACTTTTAAAGTGTCGTCAAGGGCTTCTTCTAAGGTACCTCGTGCATCTTTAGGGTATCTCCCACATGCTAAAAACACCGTTATAAAGCTTAGTAAAATAAATTGAATGATGCGCATCTCTCTTTGTTCTCTTGGCTTAACAGAAGTTTATACTTGCAACTTCTTTTACCCCAACTAATAAAAGCAGCAAGAGATTCCATAAG
>DASSAY010000114.1:0-6965 GCA_035699185.1 Balneolaceae bacterium
GCAATACATTTTTTATACTCTTCGGGATCCAGTTTGTCAATGGTATCAGCAACAGAATGGTGGTACCAGAAATAGCGTGTACCATCGACTAAAAGTCCCATTCCCGGCACACCTTCGCGCATTAAGGGACCAATATCGGCACCACCGCCGCCACGCACCATTTTATCGGCACCGATTGGCTCGAGCAGTTTGCTGATTTCAGAAACGATTTTATAAGCTTCATCCGAACCGCCGAAACCGAAGCCGAGCGGTTTAAAAACACCGCCGTCGGATTCTATAGCCAGCACATGATCTTCCAGCGTTCCGTTTTCTTTCACCATGTCGCGATATCCCGTTCCGCCTCGCAGGCCGTTTTCTTCATTGGTCCACATCACCACACGGACGGTTCGTTTAGGTTGTAAGCCGAGTTCTTTCATCAGCATTACGGCTTCCCAAGCCGCGAAACAACCGCCGGCATCATCCATCGCGCCCTGGCCAACATCCCAGGAGTCAATATGTCCGCCAAGCACTACGATTTCATCCGGGTATTTTGAACCTTTGATTTCAGCAATAATATTCCGGGAGGGTACATCGGGCAGTGTTTTGGCATCCATCGAAAGCTTAATAACAATTTTTTTACCGCGTTCTTGCATCCGGTGCAGCATCTTAGCGTCTTCGATGGCGATGGCGGCATGAGGAATTTTCTTCACGCCTTCCTGGTAATTTGAAGTGCCGGTATGCGGCGTCTTCATAGAAAAGGAGCCAACGGTGCGAATCAAACTTGCTACAGCCCCCACTTTGGCGGCTTCAATAGCTCCCCGATAACGGTATTCAACGGTCTCGCCATAGGTGGTAAAAGGAACATTATAAACCACAATTTTTCCTTTGGCCTGATCCGCTTTTTCATGCAGTTCATCAAAACTTCCCACTACCAGCACTTCTGCTTTAATGCCGCCTTCGGGCGTGCCGATACTGCCGCCAAGCCCCAGCATGGGCAAATTCTTTTTACGCGGCGCGATAAGTGTAGCGGATTCCTCACCCCGTACCCAATGCGGAACCATCACTTGCTGGGTGAACACCCTGTCGAAAGGTTGCTTTTTCATTTGGGCCACGATCCAGTCGATGGAATTTTCAAGGCTTTCGCTGCCGCTGAAACGGTTACCGAATTTATCAACGAAAAGGGTGAGCTTATCGAAGGCTTGTTCATCACTCAAAGCCGCGTTAATAATTTTTTGAGCTTCATCCTGATAGGAGGAAATATTGGTATTTTGGGCCGAAGCAGTCGAAATCGTGAGGAAGAAGAAAAGGAGGAGGGTAGGGTACAGGCGGGTTTTCATAGAGTGATGCATGGTTTTTGAGTTTTGTTAACAGATAACGGCGAGTTTGAAAATATTTGCTGTTTAAAGATTCATTCTTTAAATCCCCCTGTGAGGAGGTATAGATTTTGTTCATTGCCATAATATTTAAATTAGGCTAGGACAAAGGCTGTAGAACCAGCAAGAGTTCCCCCTTTTTTAAAGGGGGCGCAGGGGGATTTTTTGGGAATATTTCTGGACGGAAACGCTTTCCTGCTCAATATTACTCATTTGATCCTAATCCATCGACTTGTGGTTGTTTTCTACAATCTCTTTGTACATCTGGTATTCGGCCGGGGTGATGTCCGCAAAAAGGTAATTGAGCGGATCGACCGGCTCACCGTTTTTATGGACTTCATAATGCAAGTGCGGGCCCTCAACCATACCGGTTGCGCCAGAAAAAGCTACCAAATCTCCCCGGTTTACTTTCGTGCCGGGTTCAATGCCTTTTGCGAAGGACGAAAGGTGAGCATAGTAGGTTTCATACCCGTAGCCGTGGTCAATAATCAGTAAACGGCCAAAGGTGCCGCGTAATCCCGCGTATTTTACAACGCCGTCGCCGGTGGAATAAATTTCGGTACCGATGTCTGCCCGCAGGTCAAGACCGTTGTGAGGACGGCGGTATTGTAAAATAGGATGATAGCGCAACCCAAAACCGCTCAAAATAATCCCTTTAGTGGGTTTGATGGCAGGGATATGCAGCATTTTTTCAGTATTCTTATTGTAGTAAGCCTTAATTTTCTTAAAGCTGAGCTGTTGAATATTGATGCTTCTTTGCAGGCTTTCCAGATTTCGGGCTGTCCATTTTAGAATCTCTGCGGTTTCCTGACTGTAAACATCGAATTTAGCATAAACCTCGGCGCCACCGGCACCTGCCTGGCGTTCATCGTACGAAATGGGCTCCATTCCCAGAACTGAGCGGTACATTTCATTATCAACCTGGGCCAGTTGTTCAACCTGCTGGTCGAGATTTATGATTTCTTTCTTCGTCTTTTTAAGCTGATTGATAAGCACCTGGTTTTCAGCTTTTAAAGCGATCTCAGCGGGGGTGCCTACCGAAAAGGAGAGCACAGAAATGGCAAATCCCGTTAAAACAACGCCACATAAAATCCACACACAAGCGGTATAAACGATGCGTTCGAGACCATTGTATTCGACCGGAACGAATTCGCAATTGCCTTCATCATAGAAATAATAGTTATTCAAAGCCATACGCTATGATTTGTTTGTGGTGACTCCATAAAAGATTAAAAAATTTTAATACTTGCAGAAGAAAGTAAGAGATAAATAAAAAAAATCAAAAACGGAAGTGTAAAATCATTCTACATCGCCTTCAAAGTATTCAATAACCCGGCGCGGCATGGAACCCGGCTCGGTTTTTTTGGCAATATGCGATTTTACCTTTTCCTGAAAAGCTTCCGCGGCATTGTACCCATAATGACGCAGCAGGTAGTTCATAGCAATGACTTCGGCAATAACGGTAATATTTTTTCCGGGAGTGATCGGCAAATTGATGATGGGAATATCTACTCCCAAAACAGAGGTTGTCGCGCGATCCAGCCCCGTGCGTTCAATATCTTGCGAATCATCCCACAGGGAGAGCTCCAAGATGATTTCCAGCCGCTTTTGATACCGAATAGCGCGTATTCCAAACATCGACATGATATCTATAATGCCCAGTCCGCGGATTTCCATGAAATGTTTATTCATCTCTGTAGCGGCGGACATCAGCACATTATTTTTTTTGGTGAGAATAACGGCATCGTCAGCTACGAGCCGGTGTCCTCTTTCAACCAAATCGAGCGCAACTTCACTTTTACCGATGCCTGATTTGCCTGCGATAAGAATTCCGATTCCATAGACATCAACCATGGAACCGTGAACCATCGTTTGGAGGGCGAACTGGTCTTCAAGAAAATCACGAATAAGATGCAAAAACCGGGTTGTTTCAAAAGAAGTGCCGTAAACGGGAATACCGGCTTTGCGGGCGATATCGAGCAGATAATCGGGCAGTTCATTACTATCGGTAAGGAAAAGCACCGGAATTTTGAACTGCGTGAGATGATTAAAGGCCTTTTTCTGATCTTCTTCAGAAAGGAATCGAAGGTATTGGGTTTCGGTGTTGCCGATAACCTGAATGCGCTGGTGCGTAAATAATTTTACATAGCCTGCCAGCGCGAGGCCGGGGCGGTGGAGATCCGCCTCGGCAATATAACGCTGCGCAATGTTTTTTCCCGCGCAAAAGGTTTTCAAATTAATGGGTACGCGCTCTTTTAAGCGTTCAATAAGATATGAAACGCTAATTTTGTTCTTTTTAGGTATGGGTTCATGATTACCAAAAGGCATATTTTTACCGCTGGTGAAGGGTTCTCTGTTTATATTTTTTAAGCTGCCGGCAAGCGTTTTCTACCACCTCATTGATGGCCTCTTCATAAGAAGAGCCTTGTTCTTTTGCATTTAATACTTTTTGAGGCACTCTCATATTTATTTCAGCCTGGTAGGGATTTTCATCATCAGCCAGCGGTTCCAAAAGAATATCGCACGTAATGATACGGTCGTAAAACTGGTCCAGCTTTTGTACCGAATCTTCTGCAAAGGTGTGAAGTTCTGTAGAAGGTTCAAAATGTCTTGCTGTGAACGTAGTTTTCATAAGTAGTCCTCTTTTTAAGTTTAATTTTTAGCCCTGGGATGAGCTAATTCATAGACGTTTTTAAGTCTTTCCACTGATGTATGAGTATAAACCTGTGTGGCCGCTAAATTTTTATGCCCCAGTAACTCTTTGATTACACGAATATCGGCGCCATTATCGAGCAAATGGGTGGCAAAACTGTGGCGCAGCACATGTGGACTTTTTTGGGTAGCTTCACTTGCCCGCATCATAAAATCTTTGACAATACGCTGAACGGCGCGGGTATAAATGCGTTGTCCCCCGGCGGCCAGAAACACCGCTTTCCGGGCATCATCATCCGTTTTCTTGCCAAACAATTCCGATTTATTGGCCAGGTGATTTTGCAGCGCTTCCCCGGCCCGCAGGCCTAAAGGTACAATTCGTTGTTTAGCGCCTTTTCCCAGCACTTTTATCTGATGAAGTTTAAAATCCACGTCACCTTCATCAAGGTTTACCAGTTCACTTAAACGAATGCCGGTTCCATAAAAAAGTTCCAAAATGGCACGGTGTTGACGAGATTCGGGTGAATTTCCTTCAGCTAACTCCATCATCCGCTGCAAATCTTCGACGTTAGCCGTTTTGGGCAGGGGTTTGTCCTTTTTAGGGATGATGAGCAAATGAGCCGGGTTTTTTTCAATCAATCCACGTTTAAAACAGTATTTGAAGAATGAACGTACCGCTGCCACTTTTCGGGCAATTGAACTCTTCGCCAAGCCCAGCTCCGAGAGTTCACCCAGCCACAAACGAATGGTAATTCGTTCGATGGACCGGGCATCCACGTCGTCTTCATCCTGTTCAAAATGAGTGCTGCAAAAAGCTAAAAACTGTAATAAATCGGTTTGATAGGATAAGATGGTGTGCGGCGAAGCGTTTCGCTCGATCTTTAAGTAACGCAGGTATTTGGAAATGGCCTTCTTCATTAATTCTAATATGGCTACTTTAAGGATAAAAATAAACAGTAACTTTATGAATGACTTCAGGTCTTTCCGTCCGGAATGATTTTATTTTCATTCATTACAACAAAAAAAGGGCGTTCAGCATTTGTCAGAAAAATCCTCAGGTTTTTGAAACCCTGAGGGTTTATTTTGGTTTTTATTATCTTCTCTAAATCTCATAAAACATTCTGATCATGGACTTAGAAACCGTTGCAAAATACGCTTTTGATCACACCACCAATGATTCCGTCATAGTGCGGGAAGTTATAAGCCGCACCGAACAAGAGCTGGAATATTCAAATATGCTAAGCGGAAAAACCGTGGGGCGGCTGCTGGCGATGCTGATTAAAGTTTCGGGGGCGCGGCGTGTGCTTGAAGTAGGTACTTTTACCGGATATTCAGCCCTCACCATGGCCGAAGCTTTGCCCGAAGACGGCGAGCTAATCACCTGTGAATACAACGAACGGTACGAGGAGATCGCTCAAACCTATTTCAACAAGAGCGTGCACAGCCAAAAGATTTCGCTCAAAATGGGCAAAGCGCTGGAGACGATACCAACACTGAAAGGCAAGTTCGATTTCGTTTTTCTCGACGCGGATAAAATCAACTATCCTGAGTATTACCGAATGATTTTACCGCGGTTAAAGGAGAGAGGCATAATGGCGATTGATAATGTGCTGTGGAGCGGAGAAGTGCTTGATCCCCAAGATGAAAAAGCTCGAGCCATTGACAAATTGAACAAAACGATTGCTGAAGATGAGCGTGTGGAACAGGTAATGCTTACCGTACGGGATGGTCTGACGCTGGTGCGCAAAAAATAAAAAGATTTTCTCATCAGGCGACTGGTTTTGTCGCCCGATGAGTGAAACAAGCAGACAATTCAAGTGCATAAAAAAAGCCTGATTCGAATGGATCGAAATCAGGCTTAATTATTAGATTTAGGGATGAACTATTTCTCCAGTTCAACCAATTCAATATCGAAAGTCAGATCTTTGCCTGCTAAAGGGTGGTTTGCGTCGAGCGTAACATAATCATCCTTAACGGATGTGATTTGAACGGGAATTGCCTGCCCGTTTTGCTTCTGCTGCATCTGAAGCTGCATACCCACCTGCGGATCCACATTATCGGGGAGATCCGACTTTGAGACTTCGAGTTCAAGATCTTCGCGGCGCTCTCCGTAGGCTTCGTCAGAAGGGATATTTATAGTGGTGTTGTCTCCCTCTTCCATGCCTATTACAGCCTTCTCAAAACCCGGAATCAACTGTCCTTGTCCCAAGGTAAATTCCAAGGGCTCCCGTTCGCGTGAACTGTCAAAAACGGAACCTTCGTCGCTTAATTTTCCGGTGTAATGAACTTTTACAGTGTCACCTTCTTTTACTTTTGCCAAAACATTATCTTATTTATTTTTCCTTTCAATGAGCCTTAATATACTGTTTTTTAAGGTCAAATGGGGCTAAATGTTCCGTTAAATTTTTACAAGGATTAAGGTGTTGCTCCTAAACTTAGGGAACCATTTAAATCGTAAAATTATTATTTTGTATAAAGCTGAAAGTTAAAATTAGAAAGTTATGATAAACAACATGGATAAACTTTTGAAGAAGGCTAAAGGGGTGGCAATAATTGGCTGTTCGGCTGTAAAATATCGCACCAGTTACCACATCGCCAGTTATTTAAAAGAAAACGGGCTGCGTATCTTGCCGGTAAATCCCGGTTACGATGAAGTACTGGGTGAAAAGTGTTACGACTCGGTCAAAGATATTCCCGAAGATATTCAAGTAGATATTGTGGATATCTTCCGCGACTCGCAATACACAGCTGAAATGGTTAGGGAAACGATTGAATGGGCCAATGAAACAGGACGCAAACCGGTAATCTGGACCCAGCTTGATGTTTCATCACCCGAAGCAAAATCCCTGGCAGAAGAAGCGGGTTTTGACTATGTAGAAAATAAATGCATTATGGTTGAGCATAGCAAAAAGTTGGATATAAAGCACGAAAATCCTTATAAAGGTTAGAAAAACAGGTGCC